>NZ_VWWG01000123.1:0-20259 GCF_011753085.1 Burkholderia sp. Tr-862 | reverse complement strand
AGCGCGCGGGCCGTGCTCACGACGGCCACCGCGGCGCGCGAGCGCGCGCATCCGGTGTGGTGACGGGCGGCTGCATGCCGGAGCCGAGCAGCGCGCGGACGTGGCGATGCAGCACGTCGCGATCGATCGGCGGCAGGCCGCGCGCGCTTTGCCACAGCTTCGCGGTCGCGAGCGGCAGCATGACGAGCGCGATGATCGAATGGAACAGGAAGGCGGGTTCGAGCGACGGGTTCAGCGTGCCGGCCTGCTGCGCGGCGCGGATGCGTTCGGCAAAACGCCCGACATGCTCGAGCGGAATGCGGCGGACCATCCGCTCGCGCAGCAGGCCGCCTTCGTGGACGATCTCGCGCAGCCAGATCGACGGCAGCCACGGCATGCGATGCGTGACGTCGAAGAACCGGTCGACGAGTTCGGCGACGAGCGCGAACGGATCGTTTTCGATCTGCGGCGCGGTCGGCCGCCACACGAACGCGATGACCTGCGCGAGCCGCTCCTCGACGATCGCGTCGAGCAGTTGCTCGCGATTCGTGAAGTAGTAGTGGACCATCGCCGACGTGACGCCGGCGGCCGCGGCGATTTGCGCGACCGTCGTCGCGGCGATGCCGTGCTCGGCGAACAGCTGGATCGCCACGTCGAGCATGTGATCGCGAAGGTCGAAGTCCTCCACCGACGGGCGGCGCCCGCGCGGCCTGGCGACGGTGGATTTCGCGTTCATGCAGACGACGCTAATTGATGAGTTAGTTAATTTCAAGGAAGGGTTTTCGCGCGCGTCGCTCGCGATCGGGCATGCGCCGAATGGCGGTGCGCACGAGCGGGGAGGCCGCGCGGCGCAGGGCCGTGCGCGGGGGCGGCGTGTAGGGAGCAGCTAACGAGGAAGCGGCGGAGGGGAGCCGGCCGAAGCCGGTGACGCAGCGGTATGGAAGCGGAAAGCGGAAAGCGGAAAGCGGGAACTGGCGGGGAAACCGGTCGAGAAGCAGGCGCGCGCCCGCCACGGCACGCGCGCCTGAAACGTCGTCACTGATCCATCGGCGACTTCAGCGGATCGTGCTCGCCCGTCAACCCGAACACGACGAGCTGCGCGGGTTCGGTCGCGCTCGCATTGCGCGACACCGGGTGGCGCGAACCGGGCGCCTCGTACCAGCCTTCGCCGGCGCGGTAGCGGCGCACCGGGCCGTCGTTCACCTGCAACAGTACTTCGCCTTTCGACACGACCGCGAACACCGAGCCGAGATGCTTGTGCGCGTCGGACGCCTGGCCGGGTGCGTAGTCAACGGTCGCGATGACGGCGAGCTTGCCGGGCGCTTCGGGCACGGCCTGCCGCATGATTGCATGCACGTTGTCGTCGGCATCGTGCGCGGCAGCCGGCAGCGCGACGCCGAGCGCGAGTGACGCGCACAGAACCGCGCGGCGGAGCAGGGAGCCGGAATGCGTCATCGTCGTCCCCTTATTCGGGCACCTTGCGGAACGCGATGGCGAAGCGGTTCCACGTGTTGATCGTCGCGATCAGCATCGACAGGTCGAACAGTTCCGTGTCGCTGAAGTGCGGCTTCACGGTTTCCCAGACGGAATCGGGCACGTGGTTGTCGGCGACCAGCGTCAGCGCTTCGGTCCATTCCAGCGCCGCGCGTTCGCGCTCGGTGAAGAACGGCGTTTCGCGCCAGGCGACCACCGTCGCCAGGCGTCGGTCGGTCTCGCCGCCCTTGCGCGCGTCGGTGGTGTGCATGTCGACGCAGAAGGCGCAGCCGTTGATCTGCGACGCGCGCAGCCGGACGAGTTCGGCGAGCGGTTTCTCGATCGAGCTCTTCGCGATGAATTCCTCGGCATTGCGCATCACCTTGATCGCGTTCGGGCTGGCGGTATAGAAGTTCAGGCGCGGTTGCATGGCAGGTCCTTTTTCGATGGGTGCGCCCGGGGGCGCGACAGGACCCACTTTAGGCGTGCCACTGGCCTTCTTGAATGACCAATTCTGTAGAAATTCAGGTAACCAGTTGCGGCCTGCCGAAATCGCCCGAACCCAGCAGCGCGGCCAGTTTCGCGAGTGCGGTATCGATGCGCAGCGCGTCGATTCCGCCATAGCCGAACAGCAGCCCCGCGCGCGTGGCCGACCCGACGTGGAACGCCGAGATCCCGTACAGGCCGATGTCGTGCTCGCGGGCCGCGCGGATCAGCGCGGCTTCGTCGAGCCCGGGTTTCAGGAGCGCGGCGAGGTGGATGCCGGCGGTCGGCACGATCGTGTCGAACCACGGCGCGAGGCCGCCGCGCAGGTGCGCGAGCAGCATCTTGCGGCGCGTCGCAGTGCTTCTGCACGCGCCGCAGGTGCCGCGCGAAATCGCCTTCCAGCATGAAGCGGGCGAGCGCCGCCTGCGTCAGCGTGCAGCTATGCCAGTCGACGATCTGCTTCGCCTTGGCGAGCGCGCCGCGCAGCGCGCGCGGCGGAATCGCGTAGCCGATCCGCAGTTCGGGAAAGATCGTCTTCGAGAACGTGCCGACGTATGCGACAAGGCCCGTGCGGTCGAGGCTCTTCAGCGACTCCACCGGCCGGCCTTCGAAGCGGAACTCGCCGTCGTAGTCGTCCTCGATGATCACCGCGCGGCGGCGCTGCGCCCATTCGAGCAGCGCGACACGACGGTCCAGCGTCATCGGCATCCCGAGCGGAAACTGGTGCGACGGCGTCACGTAGACGAGACGCGCGTCGTCGGGCAGCCGCTCGGTGACGAGGCCGTGTGCGTCGACCGGCACGCCGATCACCGTCGCGCCGAGCGATGCGAACGCCGCGCGTGCCGGCGGATAGCCGGGGTTCTCGACCGCGACGACGTCGCCCGGCCGCACGACCACGCGCGCGATCAGATCGAGCGCCTGTTGCGCGCCTTGCGTGACGAGCACGTCGTCCCAGCCGCAGGCCACCGCGCGGCTGAACCCGACGTAACGCGCGATCGCGCCGCGCAACTGCGGATCGCCGGCCGGGTCGTGGTACTGGCCGGGGCCGCGCGCCTGCTGGCGCAATGCGTGATGCAGGCAGCGGCGCCAAGCGTCGAACGGGAACAGCGTCTTGTCGGTCACGCCGCCGCGGAAGTCGAAGGCGGGCGAGGCCTGCGGTGTCGGCATCGCGAGCGCGTCGGGCAGGTCGTCCCATAGCGCACGTGCGTCGACCGCGTGGACGCGCGGCGTGTCCTCGATGAGCGAGGGTGTCGACGCGACCGCCGCATGCGGAACCCGCGCGAGGCCGCCGGCGACGAACGTGCCGTCGCCCGCGCGCGTGTTCAGGTAGCCCTCGGCGACGAGACGCTCGAACGCATCGAGCGTCGTCTTGCGCGATACGCCGAGCTGCTTCGCGAGATCGCGCGTCGACGGCAGCCGGGCGCCGCCCTCGAGCCGCCCGTCGACGATCGCGGTGCGCAGCTGCCGGAAGATTTGCCCGGTCAGGTCGTGACGGCCTTCGATGCGGATCGCGATGTCCATCGCAGTGGCTACCTCGAATACGGGGAATAGATGCCGATCAGCATACCGGAAGTGCGTTGCCCGATTGGCTTCCGGGAACAATCCGCGAGCGGCTGCGCGCGGCTCGGGAAGGCCATGCCGGCCGACCTCGCCTCCGCCCCACGCCCGGCACGGCGCCATTCGATTGGACCGCCGCCCGCCGCTGCCTTACGATCCACCACAGTCCCCGACCGGAGTGCCCCCATGCTGTCCGAAGACGAACTTGCGCTGCTCGATGCGATCCGCGCCACCGGCAGCCTGTCGCGCGCGGCCGCGCGGCTGGGCAAGGCGCCGTCGACGGTGTCGCACACCGCGCGGCAGCTCGAAACGCGCTTCGACGCGCTGCTGTTCGACCGGCGCGGCTACCGGCTGCAGCTCACGCCCGCGGGCCAGCTACTGACCGACGAGGCGTCGCGCCTC
This sequence comes from Burkholderia sp. Tr-862, assembly GCF_011753085.1. Lineage (NCBI taxonomy): Bacteria > Pseudomonadati > Pseudomonadota > Betaproteobacteria > Burkholderiales > Burkholderiaceae > Burkholderia > Burkholderia sp. Tr-862. The sequence goes on along the minus strand of NZ_VWWG01000123.1, from coordinate 16,362 downwards.
GCGTTGGACGTCGCACGGCTCACGCAGCGCGTGCGGCAGGTCGCGAGCGGCTGGGAGGACCGGCTGACGATCGTCAGCGACGAGGTGCTGGAGTTCGATACGCTGCTGCCGGTCGTTCGCGCGTTCGATGCGCTCGATTCGGGCGTGTCGCTGCGTTTCACGCACGAAGTGCTCGGCGGCACCTGGGAAGCCCTGCGCGACGGCCGCGCGGACCTGGTCGTCGGCGCGACCAACGAGCCGCCGGCGATTCCGGGCTTCAAATGGTTCGAGCTCGGCGCGATGGAGTGGGTGTTCGCGGTATCGCCGCGTCATCCGCTGGCGGCGGCGAGCGAGCGGCTCACGCGGGACGCGATCGGCGCGCATCGCGCGGTGGTCGTCGCGGATTCGTCGCGGCGGTCGGTCGGCCGTGTATACGGGCTGCTCGGCGGCCAGGCGGTGCTCGCGGTGCCGTCGATGCGCGCGAAGATCCTCGCGCAGCGCGACGGGCTCGGCGTCGGCTGGGTGCCGCGCCGGCGCGTCGCGTCGCTGCTTGCGCGCGGCGAACTCGTGGAGAAGGAAACGGCCGATCCGCGCGAACCGAACGTGCTGTATGTCGCATGGCGCAGCGACCGCGACGGCCGCGCGCTGCAATGGTGGCTCGAGCAACTGCGCGAACCGCGGCTCGCGCAGCGGCTGCTCGACGGGATCGACGTGTCGGGCTGAATGCGCGAGGCGGGCACGCGACGGACGGCCTTCCTCGAACATGTTCGAAAATTTCGAACATGTCTGCCGTGCCCCTCGCACGGCACGGCCGGGCGCCGAGCGCATCCTGTGTTCACGGTCAACTCACCGGTTCACAGGAGAACATCATGCAACGCTTCGAAGGAAAGACGGTACTGGTCACGGGCGGCAACAGCGGCATCGGCCTGGCGGCCGCACGGGCATTCGCGGCCGAAGGCGCGCGGGTCGTCATCACCGGCCGCGACGAGCAGACGCTTGCCGCCGCACGCGAGACGCTCGGCGACGGCGCGCTGGCGATCCGCAACGAGGCCGGCAGCGTCGCGTCGGCGCGGGCGCTGGCGGACGCGCTCGCGGCGTCCGGCGTGCGGCTCGACGCCGTGTTCATCAATGCGGGCGTCGCGAAACTCGCGCCGTTCGCGGATAGCGACGAGGCGATGTGGGACCTCGTGTTCAACACCAACGTGAAGGGCGCGTATTTCCAGATCCAGTCGCTCGTCCCGCTGCTGAACCGCGGCGCGTCGATCGTGATCAACGGGTCGATCAACGCGCACATCGGGATGCCGGGTTCGTCCGTGTATGCGGCGAGCAAGGCGGCCGTCAATTCGTTCGCGAAGACGCTGTCGACGGAATTGCTGCCGCACGGCGTGCGGGTGAACGTGGTGAGCCCCGGGCCGGTGCAGACGCCGCTGTACGGCAAGCTCGGCCTCGATGCGGCGACGCTCGACGAGACGGCCGACAAGATCAGGGGCCTCGTCCCGATCGGCCGGTTCGGCACGCCGGACGAAATCGCGTCGACGGTGCTGCACCTGAGCGCGCCCGAGTCCGCCTTCATCGTCGGCGCGGAAATCATCGCGTCGGGCGGGATGGGCTTGCTCTGAGCGTGAAACCGGCGGGGCTGCCTTGCCTCATCGGGCGGCGCAGCCCCGCCGTCAATGCGTATCGCTAGCGCGATGCACAGTCGTCACGGGCTGCGTGACCCGCATCGAGCTGCGTCACCGTCAGCCCCGAGAACGTCGCGCTGCCATGCTCGGCGAACACGGCGACGCGATCCGCGTCGCGGGGCGGAAAGATCAGGTCCGTGAGCGCCACGCGACCGCCGTTCGCGAACACTTCGACCGAACCGCGATCGACGACGATTTCAAGTTGCACGCGTCCGTGCTCGAGCGGCAGATCGACGATGTGCTCGCGGCTGAAGGTGCCGGCGAAATCCGTCGCGCCGGAGCGGGAGCGGTCGAGCGTCAGCGTGCGCTTCGCGGTGTCGTACACGATCCGGGTGCCGATCGCGCCGTCCGCCGATCCACGGACGATCACCCCGGCGCGGGCGGCGCGCTGCGGCGTGATCGTCACCGTGATGCGCTGAACGATGCCGCGCGTGGCGGCCGACAGCGCGCGCGTGGCGGATTCGACGCTCAGATCGCCTTCATGCACGGCGGGCCGCCCGTCGGCCCACGCATCGAACGCGGCGGCCGGGGTCACGACGAGCGTGGGTTCGCCGCCGATCGTCTTCAGCGCGAACTCGCGCGGCAACGTCATCGCGCCGCGCCAGGGTGCCGTCGGCGCTTTCGCCGCGTAGTCCCAGTTGCTCATCCACGCAATCGCGACAGGGCGTGCGCCCGGTGCCCCCGAGAACGTGCCGGCCGCATAGAAATCGGCGCCATGATCGACCCAGCGGAATTGCGCGGGGTCCGAGCCGGCCGGCGCGACGCGGTCGGGGGCGAATGTGCGGCCATCGAAATTGCCGACGAAATACATCGCACCGGAGCCGCCGGCGATCGACCATGGGTTGACGTTGACGATCATGACCCACTTGATGTGGCGCGGATCGTCGTCGACGGGCAGCGGCACGAGGTCGGGCATTTCCCACAGCGCGCCCGCATGCGGCACGTCCGGCAGCGTGAAGTCGCTCAGGAACGACCAGTGGATCAGGTCGTCGGACCGGTAGAGCTTCACGACGTGTGCGTCGGCGACGACCGTCGTCATCAGCCAGTAGCGCCCGGGCGCGTACCACGACACCTTCGGGTCGCGGAACTGCTTCGATTCCGGGTCGAGCGTAAGCACCGGATTGCGCGCATAGGGATGCCACGTCGCGCCGTGGTCGAGGCTGTATGCGAGCGACTGCGCCTGCGTGCCGGGCGCGTGACCGGAGCCGGCCTTGTAGACGCTCGTATAGAGCGCGACGAGCGGCGTCTCGCCCGGCGCGCCGAGGCCGGACGTATTGTGCGTGTCGGCGACGATCGAGCCGGAGAAGATTTCCTCCGTGGCATTGGCGTGCAACGCGACCGGCTGCTCGCGCCAGTGGACGAGGTCGGTGCTGGTCGCGTGGCCCCACGACATGTTGCCCCAGTCGTGGCCGAGCGGGTTGTACTGGTAGAACAGGTGATAGCGGCCGTTTTCGTAGACGAGGCCGTTCGGATCGTTCATCCAGTTGCGTTGCGGCGTGTAATGGATGGCGGGTCGCCATTGTGGCGTCGCGCTCGCGAGCGGCGCGGCGCAGGTTGCGTGCATGCTGCCCGCACAGGCGAGCAGGCAGGCGAACCGGAAGGAAAAGCGGGAAAACGTCGATTTCATGCGGGGCCCGTGCTCCGCTGCGCGAAGCGGGAAGGAAGGGCGCATGCCGCGTACGGCGGCGACATGCGCGATCTGCGGAACAAAAAAGGGCGGGCGCACACGCGGCACGCGCGATGCGCACCCGCCGAACTGGCGGCCAGGCGGCCGCGGCCGTTACGGCCGGGTGCCGGCGCCGCCGTCGTTGTGACCGGCGCCCGTCGCGGGCAGGTTCGACGGGATCTCGCCGTACCCGCCGAGGCCGCCGCGTCCGTAGCCGCGGTCGACCGCCGTCGACGTGCCGTTGATGTTGACCTTCACGGTCGGCGCGAGCGTGCCGCCGCGACGCGGACCGATCGCGTCGATGAACGACTCGACGAGCCCGCCCGGCATCACGTAGTGCGAATACGACTGGAACTCGCGCGGGTTCTGGTTCGGGTCCTGCGAATACGGCGCACCGGCCGGCGCGGAGAAGTCGGTCGGGTTGCCGAGCACGAGTCCGCTGCCGCCGTTCAGCGGCAGGTAGTCGCTGCGGATGCCGTTGCCGACGAAGCCATAGACGCCGTCAGGCCCGTCGACGCCGGCGGCCATCGTCGTGCGGTGGCTGATCGTGAACAGGTAGTACTTGCCGTCCTTCAGGTAGATCTGCGGACGCTCGGTCTGGTCGTCGACGCAGTTCGCGGACAGGATCGGCGGCAGGAATTTCCATTCGGTGAGCTGCGGGTTCGTTGCGACCGCCAGGCCGACATTGGCCTTTTGATACACTGCGCCCGAGTTCATTACGGCGTTCAGGTCTTCCTTGTACGGATCGTTCGGCGCGTAGCCGAGGTCGGCCTCGGTGCAGGTCCGGGCGCCGCGCTGGCCGCCCGTATTGCCTTCGAACGCCATGTAGGTCTTGCCCGGATGCGCGGGATCGGTGAACACGAACGGATCGCGGAACGAGAAGTAGGTGTTCTGCTGGCCCGTCTGGTAGTAGTTGCCGTCCGGCTGCAGCAGTGCCTTGTGATCGTCGAAGCCGGTGAACCACACGTGCTTGTCGTCGGCCTGGATGTGGCCGTCGGCGCGCGTGATGATCGCCTGCGGCGGCGTGATGTCGGCGCCGCCGGGCGCCGAGCGGTTGAACGACGTCGCGGTGTAGTAAAGGCTGACGTTGTCGCCGTGCGTGAGGCGCGCCGAGCCCGACCATTCGGCATTGTTGGTCATCGGCGACGTGCCGAACACCTTGGCGCTCGCGCCGTCCGGGAACAGATGGCCGCCCCAGATCCAGCCGCCGTTCGCCGGCCGCTGCGACGCGGGAACGCCGGCCCGGCGATAGAAGAAGCCGATGCGCGCATGGACGTGACGATCATCGAACGTGTAGCCGGCGTGCGGGTCCGCGGTCAGCGAGAAGATCACTTCCCAGCCCTTGTAGCTCAGCTGGTTCGCGCGCAGGTCGGCCAGCGGCCAGGTGTCCCACACCCACACGTTGGAGTTGATCAGCGGGAAGTCCTGCGGAATGTCCGGCATCGACAGCGCTTGCGGCAGCGAATTCTTGTCGGCGCCGGCCGTATGTGACTGCGCGACGATCTGGCGGATGTCCGCACGGGTCCAGCGCATCGTGAAGTTGCCCTCGGGGTCGTAGGCCTGCTGCGTGTGCGGCGTCGGTGCGGGCGCCCCGGCGGTTTGCGCATGCGCGGCGGACGCGAAAGCGGCCAGTGCGGCGCCGGCGAACAGCAAACGTTTGGCCGCAGTCGCGCGGCAAAAAGGAAAATAAGTCATGTTGGCTTTTGTTTCCGTTGACGGTGAAAGGGAACGGCTGACGGCGACATCGATGTCCAAACCGGTTTGGATGCTATTTCAAACCGGTTTGGACGTCAAAAGATAAATATTTGACGGTAATAACTACCAATCGGCAATAATTGCCGCGCAAGCGGGAATGGCCGATTGGCATGCATAACGCGAGGAGCGACGTGAAGGTGAATCTGAAGGCGTTGTCGGACGCGCTCGGGCTGTCGCGCACGACGGTCAGTCGCGCGCTGAACGGCTATGACGACGTGAGCGAGGCGACCCGCGAGCGCGTGATGAAGGCCGCGCGGGAGCTCGGTTACGTTGCGGATCCGACCGCGCGCCGGCTGGCGACGGGGCGCTCCGACGCGATCGGCATCGTCTATCCGTTCGGCGCGGGCGATCTCGGCGATCCGCGTTTCGGCGAAGTCGTTGCGGGCATCACCGAGCGGCTTGCAGAGCGCAATCTCGACTTCATCATCGCGTCCGCGCGGCCGAACGCCGAGCTGGACACCTATCGACGGCTCGTGGACGGCAAACTCGTCGACGGGCTGATCGTCGCGCGCACGCTGGTCGACGATCCGCGCCTCGCGTATCTGAGGTCGAAAGCGTTTCCGTATGTCGCGTATGGCCGCACGCAGGCCGTCGAGCCCTACGCCTGGTTCGATTTCGACAACGAGGCGGGCGCACGCGATGCGGTGCGGCGCCTGATCGGCTTCGGCCATCGCCGCATCGCGATGATCAGCGCGCCGCTGTCGCTCAATTTCGCGATGCAGCGTCGCGCCGGCTATCTCGCGGCGCTGCGCGAGGCCGACATCGAGCCCGATCCGGCGCTGCTCGTCGAGTGTGCGTTTACGCGCGACGGCGGGCAGCAGGGCGTGCAGACGTTGCTCGCACGGGCCGAACCGCCGACGGCGCTGCTCGTCGACAACAATATCGCGGGCGGCGGCGCGTTCCGCGCGCTGGTCGACCGCGGCGTGCGCCTGGGGCGGGACATGTCGTTGATCGTCTATGACGGCGTGCCGCCGGAGGTCGCGCATCCGCATCGGGTGACGGCGGTCGTGCAGCCGACCGGACAGGCGTCCGGACGCGCGCTGGCGGATCTGATGCTGGGGCTGCTCGCGGACGGCGTGCGCGGCCAGCGGCTCGAGATGCCGGTGATCGAGGCTGGCGATACGGACGGGCCGCTGCCCGGCTAGTCGACGCGGCGGCAGCCGGGGCGCAAGCGGCAACGAACGTTGCGCGGCGCGCTCCCGCCGCAAAAGCCATGTCACCGACAGGGCCGAACGCGACGTTACTAGACGACCGGTCTAATCCGAGGCTATTATCCGGTCTCATGAATGCGACGTCATTCCTGCCGCACTCAGCCGAACGCGAAAATGCCATATCGCGCGGCGATGCTGGTCGTGCAGGAGATGCCGTCTTTTTTTCGAGGCGAGACTAGACGACTGGTCTAATAGCCTCGGGAAACATTTTCGGTAGGTGGCTGGCACGTTGACGCGCGCCAGCTGACTAACCGGCAGGCGAGCCGTCGTCGCCGGCACGCGGCGTGCGTCACGCTGGCCGCGGCCGTGACGCGGCCCCGTTCCCCCATTTCGAAGGAGTGTCGATCATGAAGATTCTGGTTGTCCTGACCTCGCACGACACGCTCGGCGACACCGGCAAGAAAACAGGCTTCTGGCTCGAGGAACTGGCCGCCCCGTACTACGCGTTCAAGGATGCGGGCGTCGAGCTGACGCTCGTGTCGCCGAAGGGCGGCCAGCCGCCGCTCGACCCGAAAAGCAGCGATCCCACCGCGCAAACCGACGCGACGCGCCGCTTCGACGCGGATCCGGCGGCCAAGGCCGAGCTCGCCGCCACCCGCAAGCTGACCGACGTGTCGGTCGACGATTACGACGCGGTGTTCTATCCGGGCGGCCATGGTCCGCTATGGGATCTCGCCGAGGATCTGCACTCGATCGGCCTGATCGAGCGCGCGCTGTCGGCCGGCAAGCCGGTCGCGGCCGTGTGCCACGCGCCGGGCGTGCTGCGCCACGTGAAGGATCCGAAAACCGGCGAGTCGGTCGTGCGCGGCAAGCGTGTGACGGGCTTCACCAACAGCGAGGAAGCGGCGGTCGAGCTGACCGAAGTCGTGCCGTTCCTTGTCGAGGACATGCTGACGACCAACGGCGCGCAGTTCGAGCGCAGCGCCGACTGGGCGCCGCATGTCGTCACCGACGGGCTGCTGATCACCGGGCAGAACCCCGCGTCGTCGGAACCCGCTGCCGAGGCGCTGCTCGCGAAGCTCGGCCGCCAGTAAGCCGGCCGGCGCCGGCACGACCGGCGCCACGCCGCTTGCGTCGTCGGGCGCGCCGCGCCCCCGCGCCCCGCGACGGCCCCCATCGCTCCGTCGTGCACACCGCACGGCGGGTCATCCAGTTGTTTCGTAGAACCAAGCAAAGGAGTGTCGATGTCTGCCCTGTTCGAACCGTTCAAACTCAAGGATGTCACGCTGCGCAACCGCATCGCGGTGCCGCCGATGTGCCAGTACGTCGCCGAAGACGGCGTCGTCAACGACTGGCATCACGTGCATCTGGCCAGCATCGCGCGCGGCGGCGCGGGCCTCGTGATCGCCGAGGCGACGGCCGTGTCGCCGGAAGGCCGCATCACGCCGGGCTGCGCCGGGCTGTGGACCGACGCGCAGGCCGAGGCGTTCGCGCCGTCGGTCGCGGCGATCAAGGCGGCCGGTGCGGTGCCGGGCATACAGATCGCGCATGCGGGCCGCAAGGCGAGCGCGAACCGTCCGTGGGAAGGTGACGACCACATCGCCGAAGGCGATCCGCGCGGCTGGCAGACCATCGCACCGTCGGCCGTGCCGTTCGGCGCGCACCTGCCGAAGGTGCCGCGGGCGATGACGCACGACGACATCGCCCGCGTGCAGGCCGACTTCGTCGCATCGGCGAAGCGTGCCCGCGATCTCGGCTTCGAATGGCTCGAACTGCACTTCGCGCACGGCTATCTCGGCCAGAGCTTCTTCTCGGTGCATGCGAACCAGCGCGACGACGAGTACGGCGGTTCCGCCGAAAACCGCGGCCGCTTCATCGTCGACACGCTGAAGGCTGTCCGCCAGGTCTGGCCGGAGCACCTGCCGCTGACCGCGCGTCTCGGCGTGATCGAATACGACGGCCGCGACGAAGAGACGCTCGCCGAATCGATCGCGCTCACGCAGCGCATGAAGCAGGAAGGGCTCGACATGCTGAGCGTGTCGGTCGGCTTCTCGACGCCCGACGCGCAGATTCCGTGGGGCCCGGCGTTCCTCGCACCGATCGCGGAACGCGTGCGCCGCGAGGCCGGCCTGCCGGTGTCGTCCGCATGGGGCATCGACACGCCGCAACTCGCCAATCGCGTCGTCGCCGAGCAGCAGCTCGACCTCGTGATGGTCGGCCGCGCGCATCTTGCCGATCCGCACTGGCCGTACTACGCGGCCAAGCAGCTCGGCGTCGAGCGTCCGTCGTGGACGCTGCCCGCGCCGTACGCGCACTGGCTCGAGCGCTACCGGGTCGCCGACAAGGTGGCCTGAGCACGCGTTGCAGCGTGCGGCGGTGCCGCGTTTGCGGCACGCATTTGACGATGCATGACATCGCGACCGCATGCCGTTGCGGTGCCGATGGATAGAATGGCGGTTCGTACAGGCTTCCGGCCTGCGCGAACCGCCATTTTTTTCATTTCGACAGAGGTGCCATGCGCGTACATGTGTCGCCGTCCCAGGATTCCGCCGCGCGGCCGCGCGCTCAGCAGATCGCCCGCGTCGTGCTGTATGCGGCGCTGCTGCTGCTCGCGCTGTGGGTGATCCGCGACTTCCTTCCTGCCATCGCGTGGGCGTGCGTGATTGCGATCGCGTTGTGGCCGTTGCTGAAACGCCTCGAATCCGAACGCTGGTTTCGCAACCGGCCGACCCTGATCGCGACCGTGATCACCGTGGGCGTGTCGCTGCTGGTGGTCCTGCCGGTCGCGCTTGCGCTCGGGCAGGCGATCTCGCAGGAGCACGACCTGCGCATGTGGCTGCAGTCGATCCAGGACAACGGCATTCCGCTGCCCGACGTCATCGGCCGGCTGCCGTACGGGGCCGCGCAGGTCACCGACTGGTGGCAGGCCAATCTCGGTCATCCGCTGCATGCGGGCACCGCGATGCACGGCGCGAGCGGCGAGAAGTTTCTCGCGTTCGGGCGGCAGTTCGGCACCAAGCTCGCGCATGCGCTGTTCGAGTTCGGCTTCATGCTGGTCACGCTGTTTGTGATCCTGAGGGCCGGCCACAAGTTGTCGGGCGCATTGCTGCACGGCGCGCGGCGCGCGTTCGGCCCCGGCGGCGGCGAGCTGATCGAGCGGATGGTCGCGGCGGTGTACGGGACGGTGACGGGGCTCGTCGTCGTCGGGCTCGGCGAGGGCGCGATTCTGGGCGTCGCCTATGCGCTGGCGGGCGTGCCGCACGCGGCGCTGCTCGGCCTGGTCACGGCCGTCGCCGCGATGCTGCCGTTCTGCGCGCCGATCGTGTTCTGCGGCGCGGCGCTCTGGCTGTTCGTGCAGGGTGCGACCGTGTGGGCCGTCGTGGTGCTGGTGGTCGGCTCCGTGGTCGTGTTCGTCGCCGAGCATTTCGTGCGGCCGGTGCTGATCGGCAGCTCGACCCGCTTGCCGTTCCTGCTCGTGCTGTTCGGCATCCTCGGCGGCGCCGAGACGTTCGGGCTGATCGGGCTGTTCGTCGGCCCCGCGCTGATGACGGTGCTCACGATGCTGTGGGCCGAATGGGTCGCATGACGATGCCGGTCGTTGCGCCGATTCGGGCCATGGGCGCAACGGCATCGAGGCGCGTGCGAGGCGGCGCGGTGCCGCAACGGTTCGCAACGATCGGGCGCGGGCCGGACGGCGTCAAGCGGAGCGTCGGACACAAGTCTCTATATTTCTTTTCGATCCGGACCCAAAGGTCGAGTAGCATGGGGCTTTCGATCACGCCGGCATGGCGCAGCAGATTTCTCCAAGCATGCGATTGATTTCGATGTATCGTCCCGCCGCGACGCTGTCGCTGGCCGCCAGTTGCCTGATGCTGCACGGCTGCGCGTGGTTCGACTCGTGGCTGCCGTTCTCGTATTCGCGCACGCCGCTGGCGAGGGCCGCGTCGCGACACGGCGCGACGCGCGCCGACGTCGTCCGCGCGGGCGGCAACCCGCGCAGCGTGTGGATGGTCCGCAACGGCAGCGGCGTCTGCTACAACTACTTCATCGAGCACGGCAACGATCACCGGCCTTACTTCGTCGTGTTCGACAAGGCCGGTGTCGTTACGCAATACGGCTTCGATACCTGCATGGACGCCGACCGCAAGGGCACGCTCCAGCTGGGCAAGACCGTTTCCCGATAGGGCGGCGGGGCGCCTGCTGTGCCCGCAATGCCCGTCATCGGGCTAGCGGCGGCCATCAAGCAATCGTATCGACCACGCCGCCATCGACGCGCAACGCCGCGCCGGTCGTCGCCGAGGCCTGCGGCGAGCATACGTACACGACGAGGTTCGCGACTTCCTCCGTCGTCGCCGGCCGCTGAATGATCGAGCTCGCGCGCTGGCTGCGCACGAAATCCACCGCGACTTCGTCGATGCTGCGGCCCGTTTCGTCGGCCGTCGCTTTCAGCATCGCGCCCACGCCTTCCGACATCGTCGGCCCCGGCAACACCGAATTGACGGTCACGCTGGTACCGGCCGCGACCTTCGCGAGGCCACGTGCGATCGCCAACTGCGCGGTCTTCGTGAACCCATAGTGAATCATGTCGACCGGGATGTTCAGGCCCGATTCCGACGAAATGAACACGATGCGGCCCGCGTTGCGCTCGAGCATGCCCTTCAGATAGTGCCGTGCGAGACGCACGCCGGACATGACGTTCATCTGGAAGTAGTGGGTCCATTCGTCGTCGTCGATGTCGAAGAAACCCTTCAGCCCGTAGATGCCCGCGTTGTTGACGAGGATGTCGGCCTCCGGCGTGTGCTGCGTGATGCGCGCGACGCCGGTGGCGTCGGACAGGTCGGCGGCGACGCCGTCGATGTCCGCGTCGGGCACCGCGGTGCGCAACAGCGCGAGCGCGGACTCGACCGACCCGTCGCTGCGGCCGTTGACGACGACACGTGCGCCCGCGTGCGCGAGCCCTTCGGCGATCGCCAGCCCGATGCCGGCGGTGGAAGCGGTGACGACCGCGGTCTTGCCTGTCAGATCGATGTGCATGAGCGTACCGGTTGAAAGAGGGAACGGAACCCGCCGCGTCCGCCGCGGCGGTCGGAATTCAAAGCTTAGGCGATCCGGCCGCGATGCGTCAGGGCGCGGTTGCATCGCGCCGCGCAGTCTTGTACGGTGTGCGTTCGCCGTCCGATCCGGGAGCCTGTCGCGTGAGCCGTTCCGCCAACACCCTCGCCGTGCCGTCGCCGTTCTGGCGCGACGCCGCGCTGCCGTTCATCGAGGCGCGCACCGTCGACGACGGGCGGACGATCTGCTACGCGAAGCACACGCACGACACGTTTTCGCTCGGCGCGATCGTCGGCGGCACGAGCACCTACCTGAACGGCGCGACGAAGGAACACGTCGGGTGCGGCGTGCTCGTGATCATCGATCCAGAGCAGGTGCATGCGTGCAATCCGTACGGCCCCGACGCATGGGCGTACCGGATGGTCTACGTGGACGTGCCGTGGCTCGCGCGTCTGCAGCATTCGCTCGGGCGCGATCCGAACCGCGATTTTCACGGGTTTTCGCCGAAATTGACCGAACGGCGCGACCTGTTCGCGCAGTTCGGCCGCTTTTACCGCACGCTCGTGGCGCCCGGCGTCGATCCGCTCGGCAAGGAAAGCGCGGCGGTCGAATTCTTCACCGGGCTGCACGGCGCGCTCGATCGCGAGCTGCCCGACGACGCGCGGCGCGGGGCCGACAATGCGAAGCTCGCGCGGGCGGCCGACTACATCGCCGCGCATTGCCGTCAGGCCGTCACGCTCGATGCGATCTGCGCGGCCGCCGACCTGTCGCCGTCCTACCTGATCCGCGCGTTCAACGCGCGTTATGGAATGACGCCGCATGCGTTCCTGATCGACCGCCGCGTGCAGTATGGCCGCGCGGAGTTGCGCCGCGGCCGGCCGATCGCCGACGTCGCGCTCGATGCGGGCTTCGCGGATCAGGCGCACTTCCAGCGCGCGTTCCGGCGCATCGCGGCCGCCACGCCCGGGCAATATCGAAGCGCCGCGAGCTGAGCGCGGGAAGGGTGGCCCGCTGCCGGCGACAGCGTGCAACATCGGTCATCCGCACTCCATCCGCCGCAAAAACACGTCGAAGCGCCCGCGCTAGATATCGAGCAGATAAAGCGCGCTACCCGCGAGCAGCAGTGCCATCGCGCGGTTGAACAGCCGCATCCGCCGCGCATTCGCGAGCCGATGCCGCAGCGAGGCGCCCGCATACGCCCAGCACGCGATCGACGCAAAGCAGATCACCAGATACAGCGCCGCGAATTGCCACACCTGCGCGCGGTCGCCGTCGGCCGCATACGCGCCCATCGCGGCCACGCACGCGAGCCACGCCTTCGGATTGAGCCACTGCATCGCCGCGCCGGCCGCGGCCGACGGGCCGGCGACGTTCGGTGCGTCCGGGTCGGCCGGGTCGGCCGATAACCGGCCGTCGTCGAGCGCGAGCCGCAGCGCAAGATAAAGCAGGAACGCGATCCCCGCCCACTGGGTGGCGGTAGTCAGCATCGGCCAGCGCGCGAGCGCGGCGTGCAGCCCGAGGCCGATCAGCAGGAACAGCGCGACGAAGCCAAGCGTCGCGCCGGCCGCATAGCGCAGGCTTGCGCCGAGACCGTGGCGCGCGCCCGCGCTCAGCGCGACGATATTGACGGGACCGGGTGTGATCGACGACGCCAGCGCGAACGCGGCCATCGAAACCAGCATGCTCATCAGGTGCCTCCATGCGAATGTCAAAGTCGCATCGAGACTAACGAAGCCGCGCGGGTCCGTATTGAAGAAAACTCCCCTCGGCGGCGCGGCCGCCGTCAATGCAAGGCGCGGGCAGCGGGTCGCCGCTGCACGGTTGCGTCGACACCGAGAAGCCGAACGTATTGATGCCGTCCGAACATGCGACGAACACGCTGCCGCCGTGCATCTCCGCGACCGCCTTGACGATCGACAGCCCCAGCCCGTGGTTCTCCTTGCTGTTCGCGCGCGCTTCCTCGAGCCGGTAGAAGCGCTCGAACACGTGCGAGCGCTGCGCGGGATCGATCGGCTCGCCGGGGTTCGCGACCGACACGTCGACGAGCGTGTCGCGGCGCGTGATCGTCACGTTCAGCGTCGCGCCGGGCGCCGAATGCTGGATCGCGTTGATCAGCAGGTTCGTCATCGCGCGGCGGAACAGCGAAGGGTCGACCGCCGCGCGCGCATCGCCGTGCAGTTCGGCACGCAATTGCGCTTCATCGAGCGGAATTTCGAGGAAGTCGAGCATGCGCCGCACTTCGTCGGCGAGCGACACGTGCTTCAGGTCGGTCGCGCGTTCGCCGCGATCGCTGCGCGACAGGAACAGCATGTCGTTGATGATCACGCGCAACCGTTCGAACTCTTCGAGGTTCGACTGCAGCGTCTGGCGCATCCGGTCGACCGAGCGGTCGCGGCTCGTCAGCGCAACCTGGGTCTGGCCGATCAGGATGCTGATCGGCGTGCGCAGCTCGTGCGCGACATCCGCATTGAACGCCTCGAGCCGCGCATAGGTTTGCTGGATGCGCTCGAGCGCACCGTTGAACGACGCGGCGAGATCGCGCAGCTCGGTCGGCAGCGCGTCAGTATGCAGCCGCTGGCGGCGATTGGTGGCACTGATGGCTGCGGCGTCCTGCGACAGTCGTTCGAGCGGTGCGAGCCCGAAGCGCGCGACCGTGCGGCTCAGCAGCAGCGTGAGCACGGTGGCCGTCGCGATCAGCGCGGCGAGCGTCCACGCGAACCGGCGCAGCATCCGCTGCGTGCGCTCGCACGACGTCGCGACGATCAGCTTCAGGTCGGGCCGCTCGCCGCTGCCGGCGAGCGCGACGGTCTTCGTCATCACGTCGTAGCTGCTGTCGTTGAGCGCGTACTGCTGGAACGCACCGAACGGCTCGCCGACGGGCACGCCGTTGACCGGATGGCCGAAGCGGAAATCGGCGTCGGGGCTCTCGATCTGGTAGCGCGTCGATCCGTCGGGCGGTTCGAGATCGGCGAGCTTTTCCTGCATCAGGCGGCCGCGCGCGGCGGTGGTCGCGTGCGACACGATCATCTGCGCGACCTTCGCGCGCGTGTCGATCGTCGCGCGCAGTTCGGCGAACAGCTGGCGCTCCATCATCACGAACAGCCCGCAGCCGACCAGCGTGAACACGAGCAGCGACACAATGCCGAACATCGCCGACAGCCGCAGGGTGATCGAGCGTTTCATGCGTGCCGCTCCACGTCGCCTTCCTCGCGCGCCTCGAGCACATAGCCCATGCCGCGGATCGTGTGCAGCAGTTTCTCCGCGAACGGGCCGTCGAGCTTCGCGCGCAGGCGCTTGATCGCCGTCTCGACGACGTTCGCGTTGCTGTCGAAGTTCACATCCCACACGAGCTCGGCGATCGTCGTTTTCGACAGCACCTCGCCGCTGCGCCGCGCGAGCACGCCGAGCAACTGGAATTCCTGCGCGGTGAGGTCGAGGCGCGTGCCGTCGCGGGTCGCGCGGCGGCCGATCAGGTCGACGCGCAGGTCGCCGATCGAGATCAGCGTCGATTCCTGCACGCGCGCGCGGCGCGTGAGCGCGCGCAGCCGCTCGATCAGCTCGAGGAACGAGAAGGGCTTGGTCAGGTAGTCGTCGGCGCCGCCGCGCAGCCCGCGCACGCGGTCGTCGACGCGGTCGCGCGCGGTCAGCATGATCACGGGCGTCTGCTTCTGCGCGCGCAACGCGCGCAGCACGCCAAAGCCGTCGAGTTTCGGCAGCATCACGTCGAGCACGACCACGTCGTAGTCGAATTCGATGGCCTTCCACGCGCCGTCCTCGCCGTCGAGCGCGGTGTCGACGACCCAGCCTTCCTCGGTCAGGCCGCTCTTCAGGTATTCGACGACTTTCGGTTCGTCTTCGACGATCAGGACTTTCATGGATTCGTTCGCCTATCCGGAGGTTAGGGGCCGACGCCCGCGGCGGGCTGCGGGCTGGCCGTCGCGACATCGGTCGGCGTCGCGCCGCCGTCCCAGCCGCCGCCGAGCGCCTTCGCGAGAAACACGACGAGCGCCGCGCGCTGGCCCTGGATCTGCACGGCCTGGCGCTCGCTCGTCAGTAGTTGCTGCTGGGCCGTCAGCACGTCGATGAACGGCGTCAGGCCGCCCGTATAGCGGTCCTGCGCGAGCGACACGAGCTTGCGCGCGTCGTCGACGGCCGCCGACGCCTGCTGCGCGGCCTGCGCCAGCACCGACAGGCCCGTCACCGCATTCTGCACCTCCTGGAACGCGGTGAGCACGGTCTGCCGATAACTGGCCTGCGCGGCCACGTAGCCGGCCTGCGCGAAATCGACGCCGGCCTTCAGCTTGCCGCCCTGGAACAGCGGCTGGCTGACCGACGCGCCGAGCGACCACAGCAGCGCCGGCACGGTAAACAGGCCGGAGAAGCGCGTCGCGTCCCAGCCGATGTCCGGCGACAGCGCGATGCGCGGGAAGTACGCGGCGCGCGCGACGCCGATCTGCGCGTTCGCGGCGGCCATCGCGCGCTCGGCCGACGCGACGTCGGGCCGCCGCTGCAGCAGATCGCTCGGCATCCCGGTCGGCAGCGCGGGCGCGTTGATCGGCACCACGCGCGGCGGCAGCGAGAACGCCGGGGCCGGCGTGCCGACCAGCGTGGCGATCGCCGTCTCGACCTGCGCGCGCTGCTGGATCAGCAACTGCGCCTGCGTGCGCGTCGCATCGAGTTGCGAGCGTTGCTGCAGCAGGTCGAGGCCGGACACCGCGCCGAGCTCGTGGCGCGCGCTCACGTAGTCGAGCGCCTTCTGCTGCAGGTCGATCGAGCGCTTGACGACGTCGATCTCGGTGTCGAGCTCGCGCAGTGCGAAGTAGCTCGATGCGAGATCGGCGCTCAGCACGAGGCGCGCGTTCGCGAAATCGTCGCGCGCCTGCTCGGAGCCGGCCTGCGCGGATTCGACGCTGCGCCGCACGCGGCCGAACAGGTCGAGTTCGTAGCTGACGCTCGCGCCGTCGCTCAACCTGTACCACCCCGTCTATCGTCCGGTGACGGCCGCAATCTTTTCCGGCCGCACGTCGCTCGGGCACGTCGATCAGTACACGGCGATGAATTCGCTCGGCGCGTACGC
>NZ_VWWG01000122.1:0-19959 GCF_011753085.1 Burkholderia sp. Tr-862 | reverse complement strand
GCCGGTTGCCGCCGCCCGCGCCGGTGCGCGGGCGGGTTCAACGGCTGCCGCAGGCGGCGCGAGATAGCGCTGCGCGAGCGTTTCGTAGAGCGGCGGCGCGAAGAAGCGCGCCATGCGGCTCGACACCAGCGCGGTCGCCATCAGCGAAATCACGAGCGCGTGGCCGTTGATCATCTCCATCACGATCACGAACGACGTGATCGGCGACTGCGTGACCGCCGCGAGGTAGCCGACCATCGCCAGCGCGATCAGCATCGGCAGGCTCATGTGGCTGAACGCGATGTGCAGCACGTTGCCGAACCCGGCGCCGATCGACAGCGACGGCGCGAAGATCCCGCCCGGGATGCCCGGCAGGTACGACGCGACCATCGACACCATCTTCAGGAACGGATAGAACACCGACAGCTGTTCATGGCCGTCGAGCAGGCCGCGTGCCTCGGCATAGCCGCTGCCGAACGTCGTCCCGCCGGACACGATGCCGACGACGGCGATCACGAAGCCGCACACCGCCGCGAACGTGATCGGGCGCTCGCGATACAGGCTGAGCAGGCGCGCGGGCAGCCAGCGCCCGGTATTGAGCAGCAGCCAGCTGAAGAGGCCGCCCGCGACGCCGGTCACGAGCGCGGTGACGAGCACGGCGACGGCGAGCATTTTTGGGAAATGCTGACCGGCGTCGATCGTGCCGAAGTACGTGTAATTGCCGTTCAGGCCCAATGCGACGACACCGGCGAGGATGATTGCGGTGATCAGCACGCCGCTTGCGCGCGCGGAGAAGCTGCGGGTCAGTTCCTCGATCGCGAACACGATCCCGGCGAGCGGCGTATTGAACGCGGCCGACAGGCCGGCCGCCGCGCCGGCGAGCACGAGCTGCCGCTCGATCTGCGCGTTCGAGCGCGGGTAGAAGCGCCGCAGGTTGAACATCAGCGCCGCGCCGACCTGCACGGTCGGGCCTTCGCGGCCGATCGTGAAGCCGCCGAGGATCCCCAGGAACGAGATCAGGACCTTGCCGAACAGGATGCGCAGCGTGAGCAACCGCGCGCCGAACGTGCCCGGGCTCGCATGCAGTGTCGCGATGACCTGCGGGATCCCGCTGCCCTCCGCGCCGCGAAAGAAGCGGCGCGTCATCCACACGGATGCTGCGGCGATCGACGGCGTGAGCAGCAGCGGCAGCCATGCGGCGTGCTCTCGCAGCGTGCGGAACGTGTCGTAGCCCCAGTCGATCAGCCGCGCGTACAGCACGGCCGCGAGACCCACGGCGATCGCGCCGAGCCAAAATACACCGTACTGGCGCCAGATCCGCAGCGAGCGGCGGGTGAGGGCGGGAAACAGGGTGGGAAGGGTGGAGCGTTGCATCGGCGGCGTGCCGGAGGGGCAAAAATGCATTATAAAA
Organism: Burkholderia sp. Tr-862; assembly: GCF_011753085.1. NCBI lineage: Bacteria > Pseudomonadati > Pseudomonadota > Betaproteobacteria > Burkholderiales > Burkholderiaceae > Burkholderia > Burkholderia sp. Tr-862. The sequence goes on along the minus strand of NZ_VWWG01000122.1, from coordinate 18,569 downwards.
AGAACCGGATGCAGGGCTCGACAAACCTTCACAAAAGCGATGCATTTTGTTGCAAATGTAATGCCGGTGTAATGTTTGTACCCTCCCCGCGTCGTTAGCATGGCGCAATGGTCCGATATTTCCCACAAAGAACGTGAAACGCATCCTCATCGTGAAAGTGACGTCGCTCGGCGACGTCGTCCAGACGCTGCCCGTCGTCGCGGACCTCCATCGCGCCTTTCCGGGCGTGGCGGTCGACTGGGCCGTCGACGAATCATGCGCGGAGGTCGTGCGCTGGCACCCGGGCGTGAGCAAGGTGCTTGGCGCGCCGCTGCGGCGGTTCAAGAAGCTGCGCAACGGCGGCGACCTGAAGGCGATCTCTGCGTCGATCGGCGCGCTGCGCGCGCACCGCTACGATGCGGTCATCGATCTGCACGGCGTCTACAAGAGCGCGATCATCTCGGTACTCGCGCGCGCCGCGCGCCGCGTCGGCTACCAGACGCAGGATCTCGGCGAGACGGGCGCCCGTTTTGCGTATTCGCATCGCTTCGGCCCCAGGCCGGACTGCGACGCATGGCACGGGATGCGCGTGAGCGCCGGCGAGGCGCTGGGCTATGTGCCCGAAGGCATCGCCACGTATGGAATCGTCCCGCCGCAGGATGTGAGCCTGCCGCCCGCCGTGACCGACGGCGCGCCGTTCATGCTGCTGTTTCACGCGACTTCCAATCCAGACAAGAAATGGCCGGCCGACCACTGGGCCGCGCTGGCCACCCGGATAATGGCGCGCGGCGTGCGCGTGCTGTTGCCGTGGGGGTCGCCCGCCGAATATGACGACGCGCAGGACATTGCCGCGCGCGCGCCGGGCGCGATCGTGCTGCCGGCGATGTCGGTGCGCGAACTCGGCGCGGCCATCGGCCGGGCCGCGCTCGTGGTGGGGGTCGATACGGGGTTCGTGCACATGGCGCACGCGCTGCAGCGGCCGACCGTAATGATTTTCGTCGGGACGTCGCGCCACCATTGCGGGATCGGCGGTGCACCGAATGCCCTGTCGATCGGCGAGCCGGGCGCGCCGCCGTCGGTTGCGCAGGCACTCGATGCGATCGATACGGTCGGCCCGGCCTATGCCGCACTGCCCGCGCAACTGACGGCCTAGGGGAACGCGATTCGCGTGAACCGGCCGCGCGGAAGCGAAGCCAGTCGGTTCAGGCGAGCAGCGCTTCGAACGCGACCACCGCGGCGATGGCCGCCAGGTTGGCGAGCAGCGCGTCGAACAGCAGTCCGCGCCAGGTTTTCGGCCGGAAGCGCGCCGCGAGCAGCAGGGCGCCACCCAGCGCGAGCGCCAGGATCAGGATGAGGTCGGCGTTGTCGAGGCGGATGTTCATCGCGGCGGCTCCTTCGGGGAGGGATCCCGTGGGCGCGCAGCGGCGCACCCACGGTCGAGTATAGGCAGCGCCGCCCGCCGCACAACCCGGTGCGCCCCGGAGGCTCAGACGAGCGATGTGTTGCGGGTTTCGCGCATCAGCAGCACGCCGATCAGGCTGATTGCCGCCGCGACCGACACGTACCCGCCGACCCACGACAGTCCGCCATGCGCGGCGAGCAGCTGCGCGATGTACGGCGCGATCGACGCGCCGAGGATCCCGCCGAGGTTGTACGCGACGCCCGCGCCCGTATAGCGGACGTTGGTCGGGAACAGCTCGGGGAGCAGCGCGCCCATCGGCGCGAACGTCACGCCCATCAGAAAGAGCTCGAGCGTCAGGAACAGGGCGACGAGCGGCATCGAACCGCTGCCGAGCAGCGGTTCCATCGCGAAGCCGGACAGCAGCGCGGCGATCGCGCCGACGGCCAGCACCGGCTTGCGCCCGAAGCGGTCCGACGCCCATGCCGACAGCGGCGTCGCGAGCCCCATGAACACCACCGCGAAGCACAGCAGGCCAAGGAAGCTCTGGCGCGGAATATGCAGCGTCGACACGCCGTACGACAGCGAGAACACCGTCGAGATATAGAACAACGTGTAGCAGACCACCATCGCGAGCGCGCCGAGCAGCGTCGGCCGCCAGTGTTGCGAGACGAGCGTCGCGACCGGCACGCGCACGCGCTCGTTGCGATCGAGCGTGGCCTGGAACGCCGGCGTCTCGGTGATCTTCAGCCGCACGTACAGGCCGAGCGCGACGAGCACCGCGCTGACGAGGAACGGGATGCGCCAGCCCCAGCTGCGGAATTGGTCGTCGGACAGCGACAGCGCGAGCGCGAAGAACAGCCCGTTCGACATCAGGAAGCCGACCGACGGGCCCAGTTGCGGGAACATCCCGAACCAGCCGCGCTTGCCTTGCGGCGCGTGCTCGGTCGCGAGCAGCGCCGCGCCGCCCCATTCGCCGCCGAGGCCGATCCCCTGACCGAAGCGCAGCACGCACAGCAGCACCGGCGCGAGCGCGCCGATCGTGTCGTAGCCGGGCACGAAGCCGATCGCGGTGGTGGACACGCCCATGACGAGCAGCGACGCGACGAGCGTCGATTTGCGGCCGATGCGGTCGCCGAAGTGGCCGAACAGGAACGAGCCGATCGGCCGTGCGATGAACGCGATGCCGAACGTGACGAAGGCAGACAGCGCCTGTGCGGTCGCGGAGCCATGCGGAAAGAACACGGGACCGATGACGAGCGCCGCGGCGGTCGCGTACACGTAGAAGTCGTAGAACTCGATCGCGGTGCCGATGAAGCTCGCGAACACGATGCGCCGGTGGCTGACGGCGCCGGCCGAACCGGTTGCGTGTGCAACGGCCGGGGGAGATGCGGACATGGATGTCTCCGTTTTGTCGTGGGGGCGGTCGGCTGGGCGTGCGCTCGGGCAGGCGGGCGCCTGCCGGGAGAGCCGCCGAGCGGATGATGCGGTAGCGGTGTGGACGCGCGCCGTGGCGCGGACGTCGCCCGCCGGTCGACGATGGAGACGGATAGGTCGCCGCCGCCCGGTGCCGGCATGGTCGGCTCGCATGCCGGGTGCGGCGTACGAACGCGCGCGCGGGAGGATGGCCGCGCGATTGCGGAAAATTATAGCCAGCGCCGCGACATAGCGGCAATCACGGACGGGCGCGGGCTCAGTCGAGCGATTGCGCCTGCGCCGACGCGGTGCTTTGCAACTGGAAGCGGCCGTCGTCGTTGAACAGCCAGCCTTCCATCATCTCGATCCGACCATTGCCGTCCAGCAGTTTCGACGGCGGTGCCGGCAGCGGGGCCGAGCGGCGCAGCGACGCGAGCGCGAGCGCTTCCGCTTCGCTGTCGCCGTTGCTGCGATAGACGGATGCGTTGACGAGGCGGCCGCTGCGATCGACGGTGAACGCGACGACGACGAGCGAGCGCAGCATCGCCTGCGGCCCGCGCGACACGGCGGACGGATTGTGCTCGGCGACGCACCGCGCGACTTCCACGCGGTACTGGGCGAGATTCCCGCTGCGCGTGATCGACGGGATGGTCACGACCGAGTGCACCGACGGCGGCGGCGTGATGGTGCAGGCGGCAAGCATCATGGCGGCGACCAGCGCGACAACGCGCGGCCGGTCGACGCGAGGGCAGGGAAGAGAGGGCATGGGAAAGTGCCGGAGGGTGACGATAAAAAAATGATAGACGCCCGTGCACGACGCGTTATCGGGAGAAACGCATAAGGCGCGCGCCGCGACGCAGCGATTCGCAGATGATGGCGAGCGGCGACCCGCCGGTGTCGCGATGTGACGTGACATGTGACGGTGCGGGCGCACGTTGTGCGCACGCGAGTCGCGCGCAGCGGCGGCGATGAACGCGGCGGGCCCGGCTCAGTAGCCGTGCGTCACGAGCGACAGAACGGACAGGTCCGGATGCGTGCCGTCGATGATGCTCTTGCCGATGTGCACGGCCTCCCGAACCGCTTCGTCGACGCTCGCGTAGCTTTCCTCGCCGTCCGCGTGGAAGGGCACCGCATGATCGGGCAGCGCGGGATTCACGCCAGGATGGCAGACATAGCCGGTGTAGGTGTAACGCGTGTCGCTGCCGGGGGCGAGGCCCGGCACGACGTGGATCTCGAAGCCTTCGTAATCGACGTGATCCGTCGCTGTCGACAGTTCGGTCATGGCGGTCTCCGTGTGCCGCTCGCATGGATGGCGCGGGTGGCATCGAGTCGCGGCGGCGGTCGTGTCGCCGTGCTGATCGAATTCTAGGCGATGGCGGCGCGGCCCGTGAGGCTTGTGCGCATGGCCTGCGGCGACGTCGAGCGTGCCGGGTCGCGCGTTACCGCGAGCAGCGCGCGTCCTTGCGCTGCACGACGAGGATCACGGGATACTTCTGACCATGATCGAGTTCCACCGGCGCGACGACCGTCAGCGTCGCCGGGTCGGAATCGTCGTACACGCTGACCTGCTCATTGCGGATATACGTCACGCCGGTGCAGTTCGACGCGCGCCCGTCATCCGACACCTTGCACTGGATCTCGTTTTCCTTCAGGTAGTTGTACGGCGTCGGGCTCGCGAGATATTCGCGCAGGCCGCGCGGCGAGCCGCCGACGCCCTTCACGTACGCGATCGCGCACGACGGCGTTTGCGCGTCGGCGCCGGAGGCGGAATCGGCTGCTGCTGCGTGCGTGCTGACAGCGGCCAGCAGGGCGACGAGCGACGAGGCGATGAAGGGCTTCATGACGTGGGTTTCCCGTTTCGCGAATCGGAGCGCCGGATTGTAACGGCATCCGGCGGGACGTGTCGGCACGCGGGGCGGGCATCGCGCGCGGCGCGCGGCGGACAAACAAAAACCCCGTCATTCGAAGAATGGACGGGGTTTGGCGAACGCTTGGCGGAAGCGGTGAGATTCGAACTCACGGACAGTTTCCCGTCGCCGGTTTTCAAGACCGGTGCCTTAAACCGCTCGGCCACGCTTCCACACGAGGCGGCATTGTAACCGAAATGCCGCCTCGTTCCGCTTCAGTCGTCGCGCAGGAACAATTCCTGCAGGTCGTTGAGGAAACGCTGGCCGAGCGGCGTCGGCGCGATCTGCGCGAAATCGCGCGTGATCAGCCCGCGCCGCTCCGCTTCCTTCAGCGCGGGCTCGATCGTGCTGATCGGCAGGCCGGTGCGTTCGACGAAGCTGTGCACGGGAAAGCCCTCGACGAGCCGCAGCGTGTTCAGCATGAACTCGAACGGCAGGTCGCGCGGGCCGACTTCACGCTCTTCCTGCACCGGTGTGCCGGCCATCGCCTGTTCGATGAAGGTCGCCGGATGCTTGTAGCGCGCCTGCCGCAGGATCCGGTTCGGGAACGACAGCTTGGTGTGCGCGCCCGCGCCGATCCCGAGATAGTCGCCGAAGCGCCAGTAGTTCAGGTTGTGCTTGCACTGATGATTCGGCTTCGCGTACGCGGACACTTCGTAGCGACCGTAACCCGCCTCGGCCGTGCGTTCGTGAATCCATTCCTGCATGTCGGCCGACGCGTCGTCGTCGGGCACCGCGGGCGGAAACTTCGCGAACATCGTGTTCGGCTCGAGCGTCAGGTGATACAGCGACAGATGCGGCGGCGCATACGACAGCGCGGTCTCGATGTCGGTCCGGCATTCGTCGAGCGTCTGGTTCGGCAGCGCGAACATCAGGTCGAGGTTGAAGTTGTCGAACGTCTTCGCGGCGATCTCGACGGCCGCGCGCGCCTGCGCGGTGTCGTGAATGCGGCCGAGCGCTTTCAGATGGCCTTCGTTGAAGCTCTGGATGCCGACCGACAGGCGGTTCACGCCGCTCGCGCGAAACTGCGCGAACTTCGCGGCCTCGAACGTGCCCGGGTTCGCCTCGAGCGTGATCTCGGCGTCCGCATCGAGCGGCAGCAGCGCGCGCACGTCGGACAGCAGCCGGTCGAGCCCGCCTGCGGACAGCAGGCTCGGCGTGCCGCCGCCGATGAACACCGTATGCACCTGCCGGCCCCAGACGAGCGGCAGCGCCTGTTCGAGATCGGCACGCAGCGCGTCGAGATATTCGGCTTCCGGAAAGCGCTCGCCTTTCCACTCGTGCGAGTTGAAATCGCAGTACGGGCACTTGCGCACGCACCACGGAAAATGCACGTACAGCGCGAGCGGCGGCAGCGACGTGAGCCGCACCTGCCCGGGCGACGTGAACGTCGCGACGACGCGCGCGCCGGTTTCCGCCGCCTGGCTCATGCGGCCTCCGGCTGCGAATGCGTGACGAAGACGATCATGCGGGTTCCTCTGCGAGCCGCGCGAGCAGCGCCTTCAGCGCGAGCGCGCGATGGCTGTGCGTGTTCTTCACGGCCGGCTCGAGTTCGGCCGCCGTCGCGCCGAGCGACGGCAGGTGGAAATACGGGTCGTAGCCGAATCCGTGCTCGCCGCGCGGCGTGTCGACGATCTCGCCCACCCAGCGACCTTCGGCGAACAGCGGTTCGGGATCGTCCGCGTGGCGCACCAGCGCAAGCACGCAGCAATAGTATGCGCGCCGGTCGTCGACGCCGCGCAACTGCTCGACGAGGTACGCATTGTTCGCCGCGTCGCCCGGGGCGCGACCCGCGCGCTGCGCGTAGCGCGCCGAATAGACGCCCGGTGCGCCGCGCAGGGCGCGCACGCACAGGCCGGAATCGTCGGCGATCGCCGGCAGGCCGGTGAGCCGCGACGCATGCCGCGCTTTCGTCAGCGCATTCTCGATGAACGTGCCGAACGGTTCTTCCGCCTCGGGCACGGCCAGGTCGCCCTGCGGCACGATCTCGATGCCCACCGTCGAGAACAGCGCGGTGAATTCGCGCAGCTTGCCGGCGTTGTTCGACGCGAGCACGATGCGCGACAGCGGCGCGAGGGTGCGATCGTCAGACATGGCCGGCGCCCAGCACGTCCTTCTGCAACTGCACGAGCTGGCCGATTCCGCTTTGCGCGAGGTCGAGCAGCGCATTCATCTCGGCGCGCGAGAACGGCACGCCTTCGGCGGTGCCCTGGACTTCGACGAAGCCGCCGGCGCCCGTCATCACGACGTTCATGTCGGTGTCGCAACGCGAATCTTCCGCGTAGTCGAGGTCGAGCAATGGCGTGCCTTCGTACACGCCGACCGAGATCGCGGCGACATGATCGGTGATCGGCGAGCGCGCGAGCTTGCCGGCCGCGATCAGCTTCGACACGGCGTCGTGCGCGGCGACGAATGCGCCGGTGATGCTCGCCGTGCGCGTGCCGCCGTCGGCCTGGATCACGTCGCAGTCGATGTGGATCGTGCGCGGGCCGAGCGCCTCGAGATCGAACACCGCGCGCAGCGCGCGGCCGATCAGGCGCTGAATTTCCTGCGTACGGCCCGTCTGCTTGCCGCGTGCGGCTTCACGGTCGCTGCGCGTGTGGGTCGCACGCGGCAGCATCCCGTATTCGGCCGTCAGCCAGCCCTGGCCGCGATCGCGCAGGAATTCGGGCACGCGTTCGGCGACGCTCGCGGTGCAGATCACCTTGGTGTCGCCGAATTCGACCAGGACCGAGCCTTCGGCGTGTTTCGTGTAGTGGCGCGTGAGGGCGACCTTGCGCAGTTCGTCGGCGCGACGGCCGCTCGGGCGGGACAGGGAAGACGTCATGGGGGAATCGTGGACGGGAGAGGAAACCCCGATTTTAGCGCCGAACGGCAGCGTTGCCCGGCGGGGTAGGGTGCAAAAATGGGATAATGCGCGCTTCCCGCCCCGCGCCTTGCAATGCGCCGGGCGCCTCGACATATTCCCGCCCGCAAGGGCACCCAGACGGCGAGACGAACCATGATCTACAGCATGACGGGCTATGCGAGCGCGACGCGCGAACTCGCGACGGCCACCGGCAACGGCGGCACCAGCGTGTCGGTCGAACTGCGCACCGTGAACTCGCGCTTCCTCGACCTGAATTTCCGCATGCCGGACGACGTGCGTGCGTGCGAATCCGCGCTGCGCGAAATGCTGATGAACAAGCTGTCGCGCGGCAAGGTCGACGTGCGCATCAACCTGCAGCGCGGCGAGCAGAGCATCGGCGCGGGCGCGCTGAACCAGTCGGCGCTCGGCCAGCTCGCCGAGCTCGAGCGCTCGGTGCTCGATGCGTTCCCGGGTGTCGGCCGCCTGCGCGCGGGCGAGATCCTGCGCTGGCCCGGCGTGCTCGCCGAGAGCGGCGTGTCGGCGGATGCGATCCGCGAAGCGGTGCTCGCGTGCGGCAAGGAAGCGATCGGCGAACTCGTCGTCGTGCGTTCGCGCGAAGGTGCGCAACTGGCGACGATGCTGCTGTCGAACGTCACCGAAATGGAAGCGATCGTCGCGCGCATCACGCCGCTCGTGCCGGAGCTGATCGCGAAGCATCAGCAGAAGATCGTCGAGCGGCTGCAGGAAGCGCTCGGCCTCGCGGCGCCCGAAGGCAGCGCCGCGATCGTCACGCGCGAGGAAGCCGCGGAACGCATTCGTCAGGAAGTGACGATGTACGGCATCCGGATCGATATCGCGGAAGAGCTGTCGCGACTCACCGCGCACCTGAACGAAACGCGTCACGTGATCGAGAAGGGCGGCCGCGTCGGCAAGCGTCTCGACTTCATGATGCAGGAACTGAATCGCGAAGCAAACACGCTCGGCTCGAAGGCGGCGGCGAAGGAACTGGCCGACGCATCGATGGCGCTCAAGCTGTTGATCGAGCAAATGCGCGAGCAAGTGCAAAACCTGGAGTAAAGAGATGAAACAACCCCCATGCTCACTACGTTCGCTGCCCCTTGAGGGGGCGGTGAGTCTTATTGGGGCGGCACGGCGGAGGCTGACATGACCGAATTCACCCGCGACGGCCACGCGTCGCATGCGCTGCACGGCGGCGTCTATCCCGGCAACCTGTTCATGGTCATCGCGCCGTCGGGCGCCGGCAAGTCGACGCTCGTGAACGCGCTGCTGTCGAAGGACAGCGACATCTGCCTGTCGATTTCGTACACGACCCGCAAGCCGCGCCCCGGCGAGCAGGACGGCCAGCACTATCACTTCACGACCGTCGAGGATTTCCGCGCGCGCCACGCCGCGCACGAATTCCTCGAGAGCGCGGAAGTGCACGGCAACTACTACGGCACGTCGCGCGTCTGGATCGAAGAGCAGATGATGAACGGCCATGACGTGCTGCTCGAGATCGACTGGCAGGGCGCGCAGCAAGTGAAGAAGCAGTTCCGCAACGCGGTCGGCATCTTCATTCTGCCGCCGTCGCTCGATGCGCTCGAGGAGCGCCTGAAGAAGCGCGGGCAGGACGAGCCGAACGTGATCACGCGACGCCTGCTCGCCGCGGGCAGCGAGATGGCGCACGCATCCGAGGCGGAATACGTCGTGATCAACGAGAATTTCGATCGTGCGCTGGCCGAGCTCGAATGCATCGTCACGGCAACGCGCCTGCGCTTTGCTTCGCAGTACGCGCGACACACGGAGCTGTTCATCGAGCTCGGCATCCATCTGCCCCACGCGGAATGACGCGAGGGTAGAGGGACATAAGGTAGAATAAGGACTATATTCAGAAGGAATTACCAACATGGCTCGCATTACTGTCGAAGACTGCCTGAAGCAAATCCCCAACCGCTTCGAACTGGCGCTCGCCGCCACCTACCGCGCGCGGCAGCTCGCGCAAGGCCATACGCCGAAGATCGAGAGCCGCGACAAGCCGACCGTCGTCGCGCTGCGCGAGATCGCTTCCGGTCACGTCGGCGTCGAGATGTTGAAGAAGGTGCCGGTGTAACGCGCATCCGGCCCGTTCCAGCCATGTAATCCACGCGCGCAACGACTCGACCTGGAGGCGAATATGAGCACCACCCCATCGTCCGCCTCCGCGGATTCGACTACCGAAGCCACGGCCCGGTCGCCTGCGCGCCAGTACATCGACGCGGTCCTCGAACAGTCCTTCCGGCATCTGTTCGGGCCGACCGCCACTCCGGAGCAGCCGCGCAAGCACGGTGTCGTTTCGATCGCGAAACTGACGGCGGTGCTTGCCGAGTATCTCCCTCCGGAAGAAATCAAAGAGGTCAAGGCGGCGTTCCACTTCAGTGACGAAGCCCACCTCGGTCAATATCGCCAGAGCGGCGAACCCTACATCACCCATCCCGTCGCCGTCGCGGAAATCTGCGCCGGCTGGAAGCTCGACGCGCAAGCCGTGATGGCAGCGCTCCTGCACGACGTGATGGAAGACCAGGGCGTGACCAAGAGCGAGCTGGCCGAACGCTTCGGCCCGAAGGTCGCCGAACTGGTCGACGGCCTGTCGAAGCTCGACAAGATGGAGTTCCGCAGCCGCGAGGAAGCGCAGGCGGAAAACTTCCGCAAGATGCTGCTCGCGATGGCACGCGACGTGCGCGTCATTCTCGTCAAGCTCGCCGACCGTCTGCACAACATGCGTACGCTCGGCGCGGTGCCGATGGAAAAGCGCCGCCGCGTCGCACGCGAGACGCTCGACATCTATGCGCCGATCGCGCACCGTCTCGGGTTGAACAATACGTATCGCGAGCTGCAGGACATGAGCTTCGCGAATTTCAACCCGCATCGCTACGCGACGCTCGAGAAGGCTGTGAAGGCCGCGCGCGGCAACCGCCGCGAAGTGATCAGCAAGATCCTCGAGTCCGCGCAGCGCGCGATGACCGACGCGAAGATCGACGCCGAGATCACCGGCCGCGAAAAGACGATCTACAGCATCTACCGCAAGATGCGCGACAAGCAGCTGTCGTTCTCGCAGGTGCTCGACGTGTACGGCTTTCGCGTCGTGGTCGATAGCCCGCTCGACTGCTACACGTGCATCGGCGCGCTGCACGCGCTGTACAAGCCCGTGCCCGGCAAGTTCAAGGACTACATCGCGATCCCGAAGATCAACGGCTATCAGTCGCTGCACACGACGCTCGTTGGCCCGTTCGGCGCGCCGATCGAGTTCCAGGTGCGCACGCGCAAGATGCACGAGATCGCCGAGGCCGGCGTGGCCGCGCACTGGCTGTACAAGAACGGCGGCGCCGATCTGAACGACGTGCAGAAGCGCGCGCACCAGTGGCTGAAGTCGCTGCTCGACATCCAGAGCGAAGCCGGCGATTCGAGCGAATTCCTCGAGCACGTGAAGATCGACCTGTTCCCGGATGCGGTCTACGTGTTCACGCCGAAGTCGAGGATCATGGCGCTGCCGCGCGGCGCGACGGCGCTCGATTTCGCGTATTCGATCCACAGCGATCTCGGCAACCAGTGCGTGGCCGTGAAGATCAACAACGAGTTGCTGCCGCTGCGTACCGAGCTGAAGAGCGGCGACATCGTCGAGGTGATCACCGCGCCGTATTCGAAGCCGAACCCCGCGTGGCTCGGTTTCGTGCGCACCGGCAAGGCACGCTCGGCGATTCGCCACTACCTGAAGACGATGCGCCTGAACGAGTCGGTGCAGCTCGGCGAGCGGCTCGTCGACCAGAGCCTGAAGGGTTACGGGCTTGCGCTGGCCGACGTGGCGCCGGAAGTGTGGGAGAAGCTCGTGCAGTGGACGGGCAACAAGAGTCGCCAGGAAATCTTCGCGGACATCGGCCTCGGCCGCCGCGTCGCCGCGGTGATGGCCAAGCGCATCGAGGTGCTGACGAGCGGCCGCGATGCGGACGACGATCTGCCGAAGTCCGAGCGGCATCCCGCGCACAATGCGCCGCCGGTCGTCATTACCGGCACCGAAGGGATGTCCGTGCAGCTGTCGGCATGCTGCCGGCCGATTCCGGGCGATGCGATCATGGGCTATATCGGCATCGGCCTCGGGATGGCGATTCATACGACCGATTGCCGTGTCGCGCAGCGCATCCATCGCCGCGATCCGGGCCGCTGGATCGACGTCGAATGGGCGCCGCAGCCGGGCCGTTTGTTCGACGTCGCGGTGAAGGCGCTCGTGAAGAACACGAAGGGCATCTTCGCGCGCGTGGCGGCGGACATCACGTCGGCCGACGCGAACATCGTCCACATCGCCATGGACGAGGATCTGACGCACGAATCGACGGTGCTGCGCTTCGTGATCCAGGTCAGCGATCGCGTGCACCTGGCGAACGTGATGCGGCGCGTGCGGACCAATCCGGACGTGATGCGGATCATGCGCGAGCGCTCGACCGACGACAGCGTGCATGCGCGTCACGACGGCGGCATGCGTATCGAGCGCGAACGACAGGATTACTGACGCGACGCGTTGCCTGAGCGGGATACGACGGCGGCCACGGGCCGCCGTTTTCATTGGTGACGCGGGCCAGGTGGCGTTGTGCGCTGGCGAACCGGCTCGAGTCGAGCGGGAGCGCTGATCGCCGGGAAGTGTGGAGGGGAGTGGAAAAGAAAAAAGGGCCTTCCCGGAGGAAGGCCCTTCTAAGGTGGCGCGGCTGGCAGGATTCGAACCCACGACCCCTTGGTTCGTAGCCAAGTACTCTATCCAACTGAGCTACAGCCGCACGCAAAGCGGTACTACTTCAACTGTCGGAACCTTCTGCGATGGGAAGGCCCCCAAAAAGGTGGCGCGGCTGGCAGGATTCGAACCCACGACCCCTTGGTTCGTAGCCAAGTACTCTATCCAACTGAGCTACAGCCGCACGCAAAAACAAAATACTACTACTTTGAACTGAAAGGGCCTTCGGTTCGGAAGGCCCTCGAAAAAGGTGGCGCGGCTGGCAGGATTCGAACCCACGACCCCTTGGTTCGTAGCCAAGTACTCTATCCAACTGAGCTACAGCCGCACGCAGAAGCGGAAGTATAGCAGAGTCGTATAAAAAGGGAAGCCTTATCCGCAAAATATGTCGCACGATATTGTGCGGCCGCCTTCGTGTACCCTTGAAGCATCGATCATCCAGGTTTTGAATCCGCATCATGAACAAGGCGTTTGTCAAAGAGTCGGACGGCGACGACGACGATCTCGACCCGAGTCAACCCGCGATCCCGGCGGGCACGAAGAACTACATCACGCCGGCCGGCCACAAGCGGCTCAGAGACGAGCTCCTGAACCTGATCGACGTCGAGCGTCCCGAGGTCGTGCGCCTCGTGTCGTGGGCCGCGTCGAACGGCGACCGGTCGGAGAACGGCGACTACATCTACGGCAAGCGGCGGCTGCGCGAGATCGACCGCCGGATCCGTTTCCTGACGAAGCGGCTCGATCTCGCCGAAGTCGTCGACGCGAGCCGGCAGGAGAACGTCGACCAGGTGTTCTTTGGCGCGACCGTCGATTATGCGACGCCGGACGGCGAGGATCACACCATCACGATCGTCGGGATCGACGAGGTCGATCTCGATCACGGTTGCGTCAGCTGGATCTCGCCGGTCGCGCGGGCGCTCATCAAGGCGAAGATCGGCGATACCGTCACGCTGATGACGCCGGCCGGTCCGCAGCCAATCGACGTGCTCGACGTTCGCTATCCGGCAGCGGGCAACGCGTGAGCGTGAAGCGACGCATCCGCGCCACGCCGCGCTGAAACGAACAAGCGCCCCGGGCGGGGCGCTTCGTCATGACGGTCCCGGTCGACCGGCCGGGGCCCACCGTATCGCTCAGAAGCGGTGGCGCATGCCGGCCGTGACGGCGATCTGCTTGTTCGTCGACGACGCGGTGCCGAGTCCGTTGATATTCGCGCCGATCGCCAGCCCACTGGAATTGACCCGCTGGTATTCACTCTGCAGGTACAGGTCGGTGCGCTTCGACAGCGCATAGTCGGCCTGCAGGTTGAACTGGTGCCAGCTCGGCGTCTGGCCGTCGAGACGGCTGTCGGTGTACGTGTACGAGCCGGCGAGCGAGAACGCCGGCGTCAGCGCGTAGCGGCCGTTCACCTCGTAATTATTGAAGCGCGTGCCGCCGGTGAGCGGGATGCCGCTCGACACGCCGGACTGCCCGGGGCTGATCCCAGCCGAATTGGTCAGGCGCGTCTGCGTGAACACGAAGCCGGCCGTCGCGGGCCCGAACGTGTAGTTGAGGCCCGCGCCCCAGGTGCGCTGCCGGCTGGCCGCGAAGGTCCAGTCGCCGGCCACCGCGCCGGGGTCGCTGGCCGCGAGCGCCAGCGCGTTGATGTTGTTGTTGAGCTGCATGTACGCGGCCGCGACGTTGAAACCCATGTAACTGTACGACGCGCCAACGCTGTAGGCGCGATTGTTCGCGAAACCGGTGGAATTCGAGAAGCCGTACAGGCCGCCGAACTTCAGGCCGCCGTAGTTCGCGCTCTGGTACTTGACCGAGTTGTTGATCCGGAACGAGTTGTTCAGGTTGTCGTTGTCGAACGGGTGCGCGAACTGCGTGCCGCCGTACTGGGTGCCAGTCAAGGACAGCGGGCCGACGAAGTCGACCACGCTGTCGTATTGGCGGCCGAGCGTGAGCGAGCCGTAGCTGTTGTGCGCGAGCCCAACAAACGCCTGTCGGCCGAACTCGCGGCCGTTCTGCTTCAGTGAACCGTTGTTGATGCCGAAGCCGTTTTCCAGCGTGAAGATCGCCTTCAGTCCGCCGCCGAGATCCTCGGTGCCGCGCAGGCCCCACCGGCTGCCGTTGATCGAGCCGCTCGTCTCCTGCCACGCGCTGTGACCGTGCTGGTTGTTCGTGTAGGTGATGCCGGCATCGATCAGGCCGTACAGCGTGACGCTGCTTTGCGCATGGGCGGCTGTGGCAGCCACGCCCGCCAATGCGGCGACGATCAGGGTCTTTTTCATGATCTGTCTCCAAACAGGATGATGTCGATCGAACCTGCTGTGGGCATCGGCGGCGTCGCGGGTCAGCGACACCGTGCGCGTGGGGCGCGGCACCCTCGTCGGAAAACCATTTGTAGTGTACGGATCGGTCCGGGTGGGGACGAAAACCGCATCCTGCAATACTGTATTTTGAATCGCGCAAGAATAGCCGCATGTGCCGAGAGCCGCGGCCATCAAGGCTTTGCGGCGGTGCAGCCGGCGGAAATACTACTCAGGACTGCGTACTAGCTGTTGCGCGATCGCGACAGGCGCTCAGTGGCAGGCGAGGGTAGGCCTAGCGCGATTATTGACACATCGGCAATAGAGGTTTGTGTGGAGCATGGATAATGAAAGGATGTTCTCTCGCTATACTGCGATCTCTGCTTTCCGAAGCAGACTTTTTCGTTGACGGAAAAGATCTCCAAACCTTTGTCGGCGCGACTTCCCAGTCGCGCTTTTTTTTTGCCCGTCTTCCCCGATCCCTACTGCGTGTACGAGCGCCGCTTGCGCTTGGCGGCCGGCGGCGTGTCGTCGGCTTCGGCAGGCAGCGGCGTATAGGTCCAGTCTTCCATCACGTAGTGACGGGCGTCCAGCGGCGACGCCAGCAGGTTCTGCCAATGATCGCCGTGCCAGTTCGGATCGAACTCGGTATCGCACGGCGCTTCACGGGGCTCGGCCAGCGCGCGGGACTTGCGGCGTGCGCGTGCGAGCCGGCTCGCGAAGCGCTTGATTCCATCCAGCCACATGACCCTTCTCCTTCCATTGCTCGGCACCAGCATCGCAACGTCCCCCGCTTTTCGCAACCCGAAAAAACCCGAGGATTTTACCGACCCGATTTTTCTCGGTAGGTTTTTCACTGTATTGATTATTGGGGACCCGATCCCGGTAATATTGACAGGTTTTTGATGCGAATCAATTAATAAAAGACGATGGTGTACCGATTCCAGTGGTATTGACGTTTTTTTGATAAAGAACGCATCAAAAATTTTCTTGACGCACCCGGATTGTCCAATTTATAAAGTGAGCACTCCGTCCCCGGGCGGAGCGCTGGGGGTGGGTATCGGCGCGCCGTTGCGGGATTTCGGGAGGCGGCTATATCAGTAGCTTTTTTGATCTAAACGAGTGGGGAAGAAAGGTATGGATACCGGTATCGTAAAATGGTTTAACGATGCTAAAGGTTTCGGCTTTATTACGTCAGACAATGGCGGCGAAGATTTGTTTGCGCACTTTTCCGAAATCCGGATGGACGGCTTCAAAACGCTGAAGGAAAACCAGCGTGTTTCCTTTGAGGTGAAACTCGGGCCGAAAGGCAAGCAGGCAGCGAATATCCAGGCGGTCTGACGCGCCACGCACTGCCGATCACGTCCGGCCCCCGCATCGCGGGGGCTTTTTGCTTTTTGGGGCATGAAAACCGGCCACCGGCGAATCGTTTCCGGTTCGGACTGGTCGTGAGCGTGCATGCCGGTGCATACTCACGAAAGCACCGTTTCCCTGCATTTTTCATGTCCGATTCCTGTCCGTCCGATTCCGCCTGCGAGCAGCCGCTCGTCTTCGTCGACCTTGAAACCACCGGTGGCTCGTCCGCCGAGCACCGCATCACCGAAATCGGCGTGGTGGAAATCGGCCCGCTCGGCGTATCGACATGGACGACGCTGGTCAACCCGGGACAGTCGATTCCGCCGTTCATCCAGCAACTGACCGGCATTTCGGACGAAATGGTGCGCGATGCGCCGTCGTTCGCGTCGCTCGCGCCCGCGCTGTTCGAGCGGCTCGACGGCAAGCTGTTCGTCGCGCACAACGCGAGCTTCGACCGCGGCTTTCTGCGCGCCGAATTCGAACGAGCCGGCATCGCGTTCAATCCGGACGTGCTGTGTACGGTGCGGCTGTCGCGCGCGCTGTTTCCGCGCGAGGCGCGGCACGGACTCGATGCGCTGATCGAGCGGCATAGCCTCGTGCCCGCGGCCCGCCACCGGGCGCTCGCGGATGCCGACCTCCTTTGGCAGTTCTGGCGTCAGTTGCACGAGATCGTGCCGCTCGAGCGTCTGCGCGACCAGATTGCGCTTACGACGCGCCACTTCCGTCTCGCGGGGGGCATGACCGAAGCGTGGCTTGATACCGCGCCCGCCGGATGCGGTGCGTACGCGCTGTTCGGGGAGGGCGACGAAGCCCTTTACGTCGGGCGCAGTGTGCGGGTGCGGCAGCGCTTGCGCGCGTTGCTGACCGGCGAGCGGCGCTCGTCGAAGGAAATGCGGCTCGCGCAGCAGGTGCGGCGAGTCGAATGGCGGGAGACCGGCAACGAGCTGGGGGCGATGCTCGCCGAAGCGCAGTGGATCGCCCGCCTGCGTCCGTCGCACAACCGGCGTCCCGCGGCCGATAAGGCCCGTGCGGGCAATGCGTGCTGGCCGTTCGACGGCGCGGTCGCGTTCGAAGCGTGCGGCGAGCGCCGCCTGTTTCACGTGATCGACGGGTGGCGCTATCTCGGTGCGGCCGAATCACTCGACGCGGCCGTGCGGCTCGTGGCCGACGGCCCGGACGGTGCGTACGAACCCCATACCCATCGCCTGCTGCAGACCCATCTCGCGCGCGGCCTGCAACTGATTCCGCTCGCGGCGCTCACGCCTGCCGACTGAGCGCCGCGTGCCGCGGCGCACGGTGGCCGCGCGTCGTCAGCCGATCGCGCTGGCGCCGCCGGCCGAGCAGACGTGCGACAGCGCCGTGCCGAGCGCCTGCGTCCGGCTGGCGTCGTAGCGGGTGAGCGTCTTCCAGTTCGCGATGCTGCGGGCGAGCCGCGCCTGGCAATCGGGCGCGTCGCGCAGCGGCGCGATCCGTGCGAGGCCGGCCAGCATCTTTTGCGTGAGCTGGTCGAGCGCCGGCCGCGTGCTGGTCGCGAGGTCGGGCGGCGTGCCTTCGGGCGGCTGTGTCGCGCGCCAGGTGGCAAAGAGCGCGTTCTGCACGTCCTTGCTCGCGGCGATCTGATCCTCGAAGAACGTACGTGCGAACGCCGGATCCACCCCCACCTGTGCGGCGCGCTTCTCCACCGATGCGAGCAGTTCCGCTTCGCGCGGCTGGTCCTCGATCGCCTTGTGGTTCGCCCATTTCCAGCGGGCGACGGGTTCGGCAAGCGCGATCCGCTGCGACGCGAGCGCGACGAGGTTGGTGAGCGCGGTGTCGTCGCCGTCCGCGCGCGCGACGGGCGGCGACGACAAAAGGGCGACGCCGAGCGCGGCGACAGCGACGCTGGCACGAATGGCTTGTTTCATCGGAACGATCGGGAGAGCCGGGCGGGCCGGAGGTGGAAAACCAGAAGGATAGACGAAGACAGTCGCGCGGCGAAACGACGCGACAGAAGAATCAGCGGACGCGCTGACCCGGCACCATCAGGCCGTTGCAGCCCGGGTGCGAAGCGATCTGCGCCGAAAACGCAGCGATGAACCGCACGATATCGATCGACACGTGGCGGTTACAGAACCGAACGTAGGTTCACTTCGGCGAGTACAGCTTGTGCTGCTCGTCGAAGAATGCCCGGACGTGGTCGGGCAATTCGGCGAGGAATTCCACGCCGACGGGTTCCGGATCCGGGCTCATCACTTGCTCGGGCGGGGGCATGCGAGTTGGTCTTTCGTCCATGGTCGTTTCTCCAGCAGGTCCAATAATTATCAACCTCGCGCTTGGATTTATGCCAGTGGCGAATCGTTAGATTTTGTCTCTGTTGTATTAACGGCACATGCGCTGCGGCGCGTCGTGCGATGCCGGCTATTGCATCCGGCTCGATCGGCAACCGTCGGGCGCTTGTTATACTTGCGCGCACTTTTTCCTGGACCGCGATGAAACGGACGACGCGATGGATCGGCCTCGTATGGCTGGCGCTGGTACTGAACGTACTGTCGCCCGTCATCGGCTACGCGCGTCTCGCGTCGAGCGGTTCCGGCGAGCTCACGCTCGAGCTGTGCAGCGCGGCAGGCGCTCGCCAGGA
>NZ_VWWG01000121.1:0-20162 GCF_011753085.1 Burkholderia sp. Tr-862 | reverse complement strand
TCAACCCGTTCTTCGACTTCACGCTGTCGGGCTGGCGGCAGGGCCGCTACGTGCACTTCAACAGCATCGCGCGCTGGCTCGCGTGGATCTGGCCCTACGCGGCGCTGATCTGGCTCGGCCAGCGGGTCGAGCACGCGTGGCTGCCGGCCGCGCTGCGGCGCTGAGGCGCTGACGCGGCACGCGGGGCAGGGTGGCACGGCCCGATCGCCGGCAGCGGCGCGCGCCGGTCGTTATAATCGTCCGCACATCCGTTGCCACGCGCAACGGCAATCGCCCCTCTTTCCGCCCGGCACCGCGTCGGGCCGCTCGTCACCATCATGGATTCCTACTACCAGCACCACGTCTTCTTCTGCCTGAATCAGCGCGAACCGGGCGCCGAGCGTCCGAGCTGCGCGCAATGCAATGCGCAGGCCATGCAGGAATACGCGAAAAAGCGCGTGAAGGAACTCGGCCTCGCGGGGCCGGGCAAGGTCCGCATCAACAAGGCCGGCTGCCTCGACCGTTGCGAGGAAGGGCCCGTGATGGTCGTGTATCCGGAGGGCACGTGGTACACGTACGTCGACCAGGCCGACATCGACGAGATCGTCGAATCGCACCTGCGCGACGGCAAGGTCGTCGACCGCCTGACGATCTGAGCGGGCCGGCCGAATGAACGTTCATACGCAGAAGTCGCTGATCGCCGGCCCGGCCGGGCAGATCGAAATCGCGGTCGACCTGCCGGACGCCGTGCGCGATGGTAGCGCCGCGCCGCGCGGGATCGCGCTCGTCGCGCACCCGCATCCGCTGTTCGGCGGCACGATGGACAACAAGGTCGCGCAAACGCTCGCGCGCACGCTGGTCCAGCTCAACTATGTGGTGTACCGGTCCAACTTCCGCGGCGTCGGCGCAACCGAGGGCGTGCACGACAACGGCATCGGCGAGGCTGACGACCTGCTCGCGGTGCTCGCGCACATGCGTGCGCAGCCGGCCCACGCGGAGCTGCCGCTCGTGCTCGCGGGCTTCTCGTTCGGCACCTTCGTGCTGTCGCATGTCGCGAAGCGGCTGCGCGACGCGGGCGAGACGATCGAGCGGATGGTGTTCGTCGGCACGGCCGCGAGCCGCTGGCAGGTCGCCGACGTGCCCGAGAACACGCTCGTGATCCACGGCGAAACCGACGACACGGTGCCGATCGGATCGGTCTACGACTGGGCGCGGCCGCAGGAACTGCCCGTCGTCGTGATCCCCGGCGCCGAGCACTTCTTCCATCGCAAGCTGCACGTGCTGAAGCGCATCATCGTCGACGCGTGGCGTTGATACGTTGATGCATTGATGCGTGTAGCGCGGCGCGCATCGTCGCTGCCGCGCCACCCCGATGCCGCCGCTCGCGCGGCATCTCGTCGCACCGTGTCGAACCCGGTCGCACATGCCCGCTGCCGCCGCGCGGCGACCCCGTCCTGCACCGCGCCCGCGCACGCGTTTCGCGCGGCTTCGCGCGCGATTGTCCGCCAGCGAAGCCGCGCTATCCTCCCGAAGCCCATGTGCGGCCACCCGCACGGTTCGCGAAAACGTCGTTCGCGGCCACGTATAATGGCCGCATTTCGCGTCGCCCGCGGCCCGGCCGGGCCCATGCGGCGCTCGTTTCGCCGCCTGTCAGCCCGCTCGCGACGGCCGCGAACCGAACGCGTCCGCATGAGTCCAACCGGCGCGTTTCGCGCCGTCCGACGCAGTCGGACGAATGCCCGGAACGCCCGCCGCCTTGCCGTTCAACCCTGCGCGTTTCGCGCCGCACTTTCTGCCACCAGCCTGAATCGATCATGCGTCTGTCTCCCCAAGGCCTCAAGTCCCTCGCTTCTTCCATCGCCTTCGGCACCGCCGCGCGCAACGTCGCGCTGGGCGTGATGCTGCCCGTTGCGCTCGCATCGACGATCGTCGTCGCCGAGGCTAAGCCGGCCGTTAAAGCCAAGGCCGCGCACGCAGCGCCGGCCGCCGCCGAGCAGTTCACCGGCGCGCCCGCGACCTTCATGCCGGGCGCGGTGCCGCCGCCGGGCGTGAACGCGCGCTCGTGGGTGCTCGTCGATGCGACGAGCAACACGGTGCTCGCATCGGGCAACGCCGACGAACGCGTCGAGCCCGCATCGCTCACGAAGCTGATGACGGCCTACCTGGTGTTCGAGGCGCTCGACAAGAAGAAGATCTCGATGGAGCAGATCATCACGCCGAGCGAGGCAGTGCGCCGTGTCGGCCTCGACGAGTCGCGCATGTTCATCGAGGCGAACAAGCCGGTGTCGGTGCACGACCTCGTGTACGGGATGATCATCCAGTCGGGCAACGACGCCGCGATCGCGCTGGCCGAACTGGTCGGCGGCAGCGAAGGTCAGTTCGTCACGCTGATGAACGCCGAGGCGCAGCGCCTCGGCATGAAGGGCACGCACTTCGCCGACGTGAACGGCATGCCCGATCCGAACCACTACACGACGGCCGGCGACCTCGCGAAGCTGTCCGCGCACCTGATCCGCGATTTTCCGCAGTACTACGGCATCTTCTCGGAGAAGGAATTCAAGTACAACAACATCCGCCAGGGCAACCGCAACCGGCTGCTGTGGCTGGATCCGACGGTCGACGGCCTGAAGACGGGCCATACGCAAGCGGCCGGCTACTGCCTGATCGCATCGGCCAAGCGCGCGATCCCGGGTGTCGACGGCCAGCGCCGTCTCGTGTCGGTGATGATGGGCGAGCCGAAGGAAGGCGAGCGCACGCAGGACAGCATGAAGATGCTGAACTACGGCTATAGCGCGTTCGACGCGGTGCGCCTGTTCAAGGGTGGCCAGGCGATGTCGACGCCGCGTATCTACAAGGGCAAGGAGAACACCGTGCAGGTCGGCGTGAAGAGCGACCAGTGGGTGACCGTGCCGCGCGGCCTGGGCGACAAGGTGAAGCCGGAAGTCGACGTCAACGCGCCGTTGATCGCGCCGCTCGCGGAAGGCCAGCAGGTCGGTACCGTGAAGCTCGTCGCCGACGGCAAGACGCTGTCGGAGTTCCCGGTCGTCGCGCTGCAGGCGGTGCCGGAAGCGGGTATCTTCGGGCGTATCTGGGACTCGATCCTGCTGATGTTCAGCAAGAAGAAGTAAGCGCGACGGGCCTTTGTTTTCACGACTTCATCCCCATCTGGTATAGCTATGAGCCAAGCCGAATTCGAACCGATCGTCTACCTCAGCGTGTCGTCGCAGGAGGAACTGGTGCCGCTGTCGCAAGCCCGCGTGCCGGTGCTCGACCGCGGGTTCATCTTCGGCGATGGCGTGTATGAAGTTGTCCCCGTTTATGCGCACGACGGCGCGCTCGTGCCGTTCCGGATCGAACAGCATCTGGACCGGCTCGCGCGCAGCCTGAAGAAGATCGGCATCGACAACCCGCACGACGCGGCCGGCTGGCGCGCGCTGATCGAGCGCGTGGTTGCCGCGAACGCGGAAGGCCTGGGCGACGGCAACGCGCTCGTCTACCTGCAGGTGACGCGCGGCGTCGCGAAGCGCGGCCACGCGTTCCCGGTGAATACGGTGCCGACGGTGTTCGCGATGACGAGCCCGCTGCGCCTGCCGTCGGACGAGGAGCGCGCGCGCGGCGTGCGCTGCGTGACGGCCGAGGATCGCCGCTGGCTGCATTGCGACATCAAGTCGATTTCGCTGCTGGGCAACGTGCTGATGGCACAGCATGCGGCCGAACGCGATGCGTTCGAGACGATCCAGCTGCGTGACGACAAGGTGACCGAAGGGTCGTCGTCGAACGTGTGGATCGTGAAGAACGGCGAGCTGATGGCGCCGCCGCGCAGCAACAAGATCCTCGAAGGGATCCGCTACGCGCTCGTCGAGGAGCTGGCCGATCAATGCGGGATTCCGTTCGTCGCGCGCGAGATCAGCGAGGTCGAGCTGCGCTCGGCGGACGAGATCATGATCACGTCGGCCACGAAGGAAATCCTGCCTGTCACGTCGCTCGACGAACTGCCCGTGCAGGGCGGCAAGCCGGGCCCCGTGTTCGCGGCGTTGTACGACGCGTACCAGCGTGCGAAAGCGCGCGAGTTTGAACAGTTTGACCTAACCCGGAGGAAATGATGAGCGAACCGACCAAAACCATCGAGGTCACCGGCGCGATCGATACCCGGAAGGAGTCGCTGCTGGAGTTTCCGTGCGATTTCCCGATCAAGATCATGGGCAAGGCGCACCCGGAATTCAAGGACACGATCTTCAAGGTCGTGGCCGTCCACGACAACGAGATCGACGTCGAGAAGATCGAGGAGCGTGTGTCGAGCGGCGGTAACTACACCGGCCTGACCATCACCGTGCGAGCGACGAGCCAGGAACAGCTCGATAACATCTACCGTGCACTGACCGGCCATCCGATGGTCAAGGTCGTGCTGTAGGGCCTGTTCCCGCTAATATCGGGCTTGCGCTGGCCCCCAGAAGGGCCAAGCGCAAGAAATGCGACGAAGCGAATACTCGACGTATTCGCAAGGAGCATGACGCAGCGATCGGCCCTTCCGGGGGCCAGCCCCACGAATGATTTTTCCAAACAGGGGAACGCGCCTTGCCGGCCGCATTGCGGCGGCGCGCGTCGCTTGGTTTGGCTCGGCCAAACGGCGCTCCTTGCTTCTTGCACTGCAGCCGGCAAGGCGCGTTCGCAAGCCCGTTATTAGCGGGAACAGGCCCTAGCCCTTCCATCCGCCTTCCTGCGCGCACTCGGCGGGGGTCTTCCCCGCCGCGCGCCGCGCATCCAGCTCGTCGCACAGCAGCTTGAATTGCGCGACTTCCTCGAGCATCCACGCCCTGAATGCCTGCACGCGCGGCGCGTTCAGCAGCGGCGGCGGACACACGAAAAAATAGTGCCACGGGCTCGCCCCGTCGATGTCGAACAGGCGCACGAGGCGCCCGTCGAGCAGGTCGTGCACCGCAAGCGAGCGCCGCACCAGCGCGATGCCCTGCCCCTCGATCGCGGCCAGCAGCAGGTTCGACGAATCCTGGTACAGAATCCCGCGTTTCGGCTCGGTCAGCGTGTCGAGCCCCGCCGCGTCGAACCACGGCCGCCACAGCTCGTCGTCCGAGCGCAGCAGGTTGTAGTGCACGAGATCGGCGGGCGTCTGCGGCAGCTTGCCGCCGTTCAACGTCGGCGCGCACGCCGGAAAGAACACTTCGTCGAACAGCGGCTCGACGTGCAGCCCCGGATAGTTGCCGAAGCCGAAGCGGATCGCGAGGTCGACGTCGTCGCGCGCGAAATCGGTCAGCGTGTTGGTCGACTGCAGTTCGACGTCGATTTCCGGATGCCGCTCGATGAACGTGCCGATGCGCGGCGTGACGAAGCGCGCGGCGAACGACGACAGCATCGACACCACCAGCCGCCGGTCGCGGTCGCTTGCCCGCACGTCGCGCGTCGCGTCGGCCAGCATCATTAGCGCGGTGCGCACCTGCTGCGCGTAGCGCATGCCGGCGCCGGTCAGGCACAGCCGCTTGCCGTTGCGCGCGAACAATTGCACGCCCAGCTCCTCCTCGAGCGCGCGCACCTGATGGCTGACCGCGCCGTGCGTGACGAAGAGTTCGTCGGCGGCGCGCGAGAAATTCTCGTGACGGGCGGCGGCTTCGAACGCACGGATGGCGTTCAGCGCAGGAAGTTGGCGGAGGTCCATTTGCTAATTTTCCTCACATCGACGTGAAAATTGGTCGTTTGGTCGGGCGCCTTTAAGTGACTACGATTGTAGCCATCGAAGCATTTATTGGCGGAGTCGATCATGCAAGAAATTTCTTCAAGCATCACATTCGAAATCCCCGCGGGCGAAACCGTGCCGATGAAGGTGCAACGCAGCACGCGTCTGACGGTGCAATGCGGGCCGGTCTGGGCGACGCGCAGCAACGACGTCGAAGACTACTTCCTGGTCGACGGCGAGACGCTCCGGTTGCGCCGCGGCGAGCGGTTGTGGCTCAGCGCGGAAAGCGGGCAGGGCGCCCATGTTGCGTTCTCGGTGTCGCGGCCGGCCGCGGAAGTCGCGCGCGGCGTGCTGGCGCGGCTGCGCAACCGCGTGAATGCGCTGCTCCACGACGGCTGGCGCACCGTCTGACGGACCTTTCCTCCGACGGATACCCGCGATCCGTCCGTTTCCACCGCCGGCGAGACGCATGGGTTTTCGGTAAACTACCGCCCATGTCCGTCTCGCCGGTTCCCATTGTGTCCACGCCCGTCGCCGTTTCCGAATCGCCCGCCGGGTCCCCGGTTCAGCCCGTCGCGCCGGTCACCGTGCGCTGGCGGGGCAGCGAGGCGTACGAGACGAGCTTCGACGCAATGCGTGCGTTCACCGACACGCGCACGGCCGACACCGGCGACGAAATCTGGGTCGTCGAGCATCCGCCCGTCTACACGCTCGGCCAGGCCGGCGACCCGGCCCACCTGCTGGTGGCCGACAGCGGCGTGCCGCTCGTCAAGGTCGACCGCGGTGGACAAATCACCTACCACGGCCCCGGCCAGATCGTCGTCTACCTGCTGCTCGACCTGCGCCGGCGCAAGCTGATGGTGCGCACGCTCGTGACGAAGATCGAGGAGGCCGTGATTGAAACCCTCGCGGCGTATAATCTCGCTTCGGTCCGCAAGGCGGGCGCGCCGGGAATCTACGTGGCATCCGGCGTGCACGAAGGCGCGAAGATCGCGGCCCTTGGGCTGAAGATCCGCAACGGCTGCAGCTATCACGGGCTGAGCCTGAACGTGAAGATGGATCTGCGCCCGTTCCTTGCGATCAACCCGTGCGGCTATGCCGGACTGGAAACCGTCGACATGGCGAGCCTCGAGGTTGCCGCCGACTGGAACGACGTCGCCCACACGCTGGTGGGGCGTCTGATTGCCAACCTCGATGGCGAATCCGCGGCCGCCGACAAGCCGCAGGCACTGGAACATTCGAATGACTGACGTTACCGCTTCCCCCGCACCGGCCGATTCGGCCGCGACCGCAGCCTACGATCCGACCGCCAAGCAGAAGGCGCAGGCGAAGACGGCGCGCATCCCGATCAAGGTCATTCCGATCGAGAAGCTGAAGAAGCCGGAGTGGATCCGCGTGAAGGCGGCCACCGGCAGTTCGCGCTTCAACGAGATCAAGACGATCCTGCGCGAGCACAACCTGCATACGGTGTGCGAGGAAGCGAGCTGCCCGAACATCGGCGAATGCTTCGGCAAGGGCACCGCGACGTTCATGATCATGGGCGACAAGTGCACGCGCCGCTGCCCGTTCTGCGACGTCGGCCACGGCCGCCCCGATCCGCTCGATGCGGATGAACCGAAGAATCTCGCGCGCACGATCGCCGCGCTGAAGCTCAAGTACGTGGTGATCACGAGCGTCGACCGCGACGACCTGCGCGACGGCGGCGCGGCCCACTTCGTCGAGTGCATCCGCGAAGTGCGCGAGCAGTCGCCGGAAACGCGCATCGAGATCCTGACGCCGGACTTCCGCGGCCGTCTCGACCGCGCGATCTCGATCCTGAACGCGGCGCCGCCCGACGTGATGAACCACAACCTCGAAACGGTGCCGCGCCTGTACAAGGAAGCGCGCCCGGGTTCGGACTACGCGCACTCGCTGAAGCTCTTGAAGGACTTCAAGGCACTGCATCCGGACGTCGCGACGAAGTCGGGCCTGATGGTCGGCCTCGGCGAGACGGAAGAGGAAATCCTGCAGGTGATGCGAGACCTGCGCGCGCACGACGTCGACATGCTGACGATCGGCCAGTATCTGCAGCCGTCGGAGCACCACCTGCCGGTGCGTGCGTACGTGCATCCGGATACGTTCAAGATGTACGAGGAAGAGGCGTACAAGATGGGCTTCACGCACGCGGCGGTTGGCGCGATGGTGCGTTCGAGCTATCACGCCGATCTGCAGGCGCATGGGGCCGGGGTGGTCTGAGCGCCGCATCCGCCTCTCTGCAGCAGTCACGCAGTCGAAGAAAAGCCCGCAGCGATGCGGGCTTTTTCGTTGGCGCGGCCGTCGCCCGCGCATGCGCACGACAATCGTCACCCGACTGGAGGCGCGATCCGGTTCAGCGTGGAAAGCAAAGCCGAAACGGCATCGATAGCTTCGCAGGATAAGTTCGCTCCCGCCGCACGCAAAGCTCCTATAGTCGGCTCTCCCGCAGCAATGCCCGCATTCGAAGGAGAGCCGCATGTCCCGTTTCCGCTTCATCCGCCGCGCCGTCGTCGCGCTGACCGCCTTTGCCGCGCTCGGCGCGGCGCACGCCGAATCGCGCGAAGTCGTGATCGCGTACCAGGACATGGTCGTGCCGTGGCGCTACGCGCAGGCGAGCGGTGAAGTGGAGAAGGCGACCGGCTACAAGGTCACGTTCCGCAAGCTCGACAGCGGCGCCGACGTGATCCGCGCGCTCGCGTCGGGCTCCGTGCAGCTCGGCGAGGCCGGCTCCAGCCCGATCGCGGCGGGCCTGTCGCAAGGGCTCGACATCTCGCTGTTCTGGGTGCTCGACAACATCAACGACGCCGAGGCGCTCGTCGCGCGCAACGGCTCCGGCGTGACCAGCATCGCCGCGCTGAAGGGCAGGAAGATCGGCGTGCCGTTCGTGTCGACGTCGCATTTCCATACGCTCGTCGCGCTGCAGGCCGCCGGCGTGAATCCGAACGACGTGAAGATCGTCAACCTGCGTCCGCCCGAGGTTGCGGCCGCCTGGACGCGCGGCGATATCGACGCGACCTACATCTGGGATCCGGTGCTCGCCAAGGTCAAGCAGTCGGGCACCGTGCTGACGACGTCGGGCCGGGTCGCGAAGGAAAGCGGCAAGGCGACCTTCGACGGCTTCGTCGTGAGCCGCAAGTTCGCGCGCGAGAATCCCGAGTTCGTCTCGCGCTTCGTGAAGGTGCTCGCGGCGGCCGACGCCGATTACCGTGCGCACACCGCCGCGTGGCAGGCCGGCTCGCCGCAGGTCGCGGCGGTCGCGAAGGTGTCGGGCGCGAACGCGCAGGACGTGCCGGCAAGCCTCGCGCTCTACGCGTTCCCGACGCCGGCCGAGCAGGCGTCGCCGACGTGGCTCGGCGGCGGTGCGCAGTCGGGCGCCGCGAAGTCGCTCGCGGCCACCGCGGCGTTCCTGAAATCGCAGGGCACGATCCAGGCGGTGCTCGCCGACTACTCGGTCGGCGTCGATCCGCAGTTCGTTCAGAAGGCCGCGCGCTGAGCGCGGTCGTTCAGGCATCCCAGGCCACTCATCGCGGAGCCCTCGATCATGAGCACGCTGGAAGTCCGTCAGGTATCGGTCTCTTATCCGGGCGAACGCGGTCGGCCGACGACGCAGGCACTCGCGCGCGTCGACCTGCGCATCGACTCCGGTGAATTCGTCGTCGCGCTCGGCGCGTCGGGGTGCGGGAAGACGACGCTGCTGAACTGCATGGCCGGCTTCGTCGCGCCGACGACGGGCGACGTGCGCGTCGACGGCGTGCCGGTCACGGGCCCCGGCGCCGATCGCGGCGTCGTGTTCCAGAAATACGCGTTGCTGCCGTGGCTCGACGTGCTCGAGAACGTCGCGCTCGGGCTGCGTTTCGCACGCGTGTCGAAGGCCGAACGCCAAGCGCGCTCGCGCGAGATGCTCGCGCTCGTCGGCCTCGAGCGCCATGCGCATGCGCGCGTGTACGAACTGTCGGGCGGGATGCAGCAGCGCGTCGGCATCGCGCGTGCGCTCGCGAGCGATCCGCGCGTGCTGCTGATGGACGAACCGATGGGCGCGCTCGACGCGATGACGCGCGGCACGATGCAGGCGCTCGTGCTCGACGTGTGGGCGCGTACCGGCAAGACGGTGTTCTTCATCACGCATGACGTCGAGGAGGCGCTGTTCCTCGCGACGCGACTCGTCGTGATGACGCCCGGCCCCGGCCGCGTCGCGGAGACCTTCGAGTTGCCGTTCGCGCGGCGCTACGTCGAATCGCGCGATGCGCGCGCGGTGAAGTCGTCGCCGGATTTCATCGAATGGCGCGAGCGGCTGATCGCGTACCTGCATCGCGACGAGGCGGTCGCGGAGAGCGCGTGATGCATGAGTTCGCGCGGCAGGGCGCGTCCGTCGGGCGCGGCCGGATCAGACCATTGCACAGGCAGGACGACATGAGCACGCAGGATTCGCGGGCGGCCGATCGAGCGGCCGCGGAGTTCGGGCACGATCGGCGCGCGACGCAGCGTCTCCACACGGCGCGTCCCGCACGCGCATCGCATCGCTACCGGTTGCCGGGGCAGGGCAGGACGGCGGCCTTGAGCGCGGCAACGGTCGCGGCGCTGGCCGTGCTGTGGTGGGTCGCGACGCATCGGCAGTGGCTGCCGCCGCTGTTCCTGCCTGCGCCGGAAGCGGTGTGGGCGGCGTTCGTCGACGCGTGGCAGGGCCGCATCCAGG
Organism: Burkholderia sp. Tr-862; assembly: GCF_011753085.1. Classification (NCBI taxonomy): domain Bacteria; kingdom Pseudomonadati; phylum Pseudomonadota; class Betaproteobacteria; order Burkholderiales; family Burkholderiaceae; genus Burkholderia; species Burkholderia sp. Tr-862. The sequence goes on along the minus strand of NZ_VWWG01000121.1, from coordinate 9,789 downwards.
GCGGCCTGCCGTTGTCGGAGCATCTGTTGTGGAGTGCCGCGCGCGTGTTCGGCGCGTTCGTGCTCGCGGCTGCGATCGGCGTGCCGGCCGGCATCCTGATGGGCGTGAGCCGCATCGCGCGCGGCGTGCTCGATCCGCTGCTGGAGTTCTACCGGCCGCTGCCGCCGCTCGCGTACCTGCCGCTCGTCGTGATCTGGTTCGGCATCGACGAGACGGCGAAGCTGGTCGTGATCTTCCTCGCGTGCTTCGCGCCGATCGCGATGGCCGCACGCGCGGGCGTGCGCGCGGCGACGGTCGAGCAAATCAATGCCGCGTATTCACTCGGCGGCACCTTCGCGCAGATCGTGCGCCACGTGGTGCTGCCGGCCGCGCTGCCGGAAATCCTCACCGGGCTGCGGATCGCGATCGGGTTCGGCTGGACGACGCTCGTCGCGGCCGAGATGGTCGCCGCGACCGCCGGGCTCGGACAGATGGTGCTCAACGCGTCGAGCTTCCTGCGCACCGATATCGTCGTGATGGGCATCCTGATCATCGGCGCGATCGCGTGGCTGTTCGATCTCGCGATGAGGTGGGTCGAAAGGCGGATCGTGCCGTGGAAGGGGAGGGGGTAAGCGCGGGTATCGCCCGGCATTGTGGCGATGGACAGGACGGGCGACTAGGGAGGGAATCCGGTTCGCCCCGTTGTGCATGCCTATTTCGATGCGGCGAGCATCGGTGCCGTCACGGGCGCGACCGGGTCATGCTGTCGTGCCGCGACGATAGAGGCTCAGTGCCACCGCCAGTCCGGCCAGCATGCCGGCGCAGCCGCGATTGAGCCATTTCAGCGCGCGTCCGGACATCGCTTTCATCACGTGATAGCCGCTCGCTGCGTAGATCGCCATCAACAGGATGTCGATCATGGCAGTGAGGACGGCCAGCGTAGCGTACTGGGCGGCGACGTTCGCTTCGGGCTGGATGAACTGAGGCAGGAAGGCCGAGAAAAACAGCAGCCCTTTCGGATTGGACAGCGCGACCAGCAGCGAACGCTTGAATGCCGACCGGCCGTTCCGTGCACCGTCGGCTGGCACGACGTCGGCCGACGGCAGCGTCGCGGGGGCGTGCCAGAGTGCCCATGCGAGATAAAGCAGATACACGGCGCCCGCCCACTTCAGCATCACGAACAGGTGCTCCGACGCTTGCATGATCGCGCCGAGGCCACATCCGACCGCACCGATCAGGATCAGGTCCGACAGCGCGGCACCGGCGATTCCGTAAGCCGCGATGCGCAGGCCGCGCGTGGCGCCGTTGTTCAGTGCCAGCAGCATCGTGGGGCCTGGCGTGACCGTCACGGCGGATACTGTGATGACGTACAGCAGGAGTGTCGTCGAGTTCATGTCGCGGCTTCTGAACGGGTAGCGGAAGCCGTCAGTTTAATACTGACCGGATGAGCGGCAAGGGGGCACTCCGCGTCCGTTCACCAGGCGGATTCCGCTGCCGGGGCGCACACGCGAGTCGAGCGGCGCGCGGGGGCGCCGCTCATCGCCCTCAATCCCCCATCGCCACGCCTTCCCGCCGCGGATCCGCGCCGCCGAACCACACCGTCTGTCCCTGCACGTTCAGCCGCTGGATCCCCTGCAATCCCGAGTTCAACTCGACGACCTGCACGTCGTGCCCGCGTCCCTTCAGCCCGTCGACGAGCGCGTCCGACACGCGGCCGCGCTCGAGCTGCGTCGGCCCGTTCGTCGACCCGAAGTTCGGCAGCGCGATCGCCTGCTGCATCGTCATCCCCCAGTCGAGCACGCCGATCAGCGTTTTCGCGACGTGGTTGATGATCGCGGGGCCGCCGGCCGAACCGACGATCATCGTCACCTGCTTCGTCTTCTGGTCGAACACGAGCTCCGGCGACATCGCCGAGCGCGGCCGCTTGCCGGGTTGCACGCGGTTCGCGACCGGCCGGCCGTTCTCGCTCGACACGAACGAGAAATCGGTGAGCTGGTTGTTCAGCATGAAGCCGCGCACCATCAGCCGCGAACCGAACGCGTCCTCGACGCTGGTCGTCATCGACAGCGCCTGACCGTAGCGGTCGACGATCGCGATGTCGGAGGTCGACGGCAATTCGGGGCTGCGGTCGTCGGCCAGCGCGAGCGTCGCGCCCTGCGGCGTGCCGGCCTGCGCGACGCCCATGCTGTTGTCGCCGATCAGGCGCGCACGCTGCGCGAGATAGGTCTTGTCGGTGAGGCTCGCCCAGCTGCCGCCCGGCAGCGGCGCGAAATCGGGATCGGCGACGTAGCGCGCGCGGTCCGCGAACGCGAGGCGCCCGGCCTCGCTGAACAGATGGGTGGCGAACGGCGTCGGCTCGTAGCCGACCTCGTTGCGCACCGGCTTCTGCGCGCCGATCTGCTGCCAGTCGGGCATCGCCTGGAGGATGCCGAGCATCTGCGCGATCGCGAGGCCGCCCGACGACGGCGGCGGCATCCCGCACACCACCGAGCGCCGGTAGTCGGTACACAGCGGCGCACGCACCTTCGCCTTGTAGCGCGCGAGATCCTGCAGCGACAGCAGACCCGGATTGGTCGGGTGCTTGCGCACCTTCGCGACGATGTCGCGCGCGATCGCGCCGGTGTAGAACGCGTTCGCGCCGCGGTCGGCGACCTGGCGCAGGACGGTCGCGAGCGCGGGGTTCTTCAGCACGGTGCCAGCCGCCTTCGGCGTGCCGTCGTTGTTGTAGAAGTACGCGCGCGCGGCCGGGTCGTTCATCAGGTACTTGTCGTTCGCGATCAGCATCGCCAGCCGCGGGCTGATCGTGAAACCGTGCTCGGCGAGCCGGATCGCGGGCTGGAACAGCCGGCGCCACGGCAGCTTGCCGTGCGCGCGATGCGCGGCGTCGAGCATCCGCAGCACGCCCGGCGTGCCGACCGAGCGCCCGCCGACGACACCTTCGTAGAAGCGCATCGGCTGGCCGGTCGGCCCGTAGAACAGGCGGTCGGTGGCGGCGGCCGGCGCGGTCTCGCGGCCGTCGTATGCCTGCGTCGCGTGGCCGTCGAAGTACAGCATGAACGCGCCGCCGCCGAGCCCCGACGATTGCGGCTCGACGAGCGCGAGCACCATCTGCGTCGCGATCGCCGCGTCGATCGCGGTGCCGCCGGCCTTCAGCATGTCGTAGCCGGCCTGCGTCGCGAGCGGGTTCGCGGCCGCGATCATCGCGTGCTGCGAGGTCCAGCCCGGCTTGTCGGTCCAGCCCGACGACAGTTCGGGCGGGTGAACGCCGGGCAGCGGCACCGCGGCGCCCGACGCGGCGGCGACCGGGACGACGGCGCCCGACGGCGCGGACGGGGACGTGCAGCCGGCACCGAAGGCGACGAGCGCGAGTGCGACTGCGGCGGCGAGCGTCCAGGGACGCGAATGCGGACGAATCCGGTCGAACATTGAACCCTCGGCAACAGTGAATTCGAAGGAGGCGGCGTGTGCGCGGCACGCGCTCCGCACGGGCGGCGCGCTATTGTCGCCGCGGGCCCGGCGGGTTGTCATCCGACAGGAAACCCTGACGCATCGCGCCCGGCCCGCCCCGGCCGGTCTTTCCGGCCTGTTCGAGGATGAACTCTATGAACGTTGCAGTCGCACGCGTGTGGTGCCGGTTCGGCATGTACAGCATGTACATGTGCGTGCCGAAGATGCTGAGCCGATACGCGTCGAGCGACGTGATGACCGTGCCGCGCCGCATGTCGTCCTGCATCACGTAGTCGGGCACGATGCCGACGCCGATCCCGGCGAGGATCGCCTGGCGCAGGAACAGGAAGTTCTCCGAAATCAGCGTCGGCTCGAGCAGCACCTCGTGGCGCTCGTCGCCGAGATACGCGGCGATCCGCAACTGCCGCCCCATCACCGTCGCGGTGACGACCGGCGCGGCGGCCAGCGCGCCGAGGCTCGCCGGCATGCCGTGCGCGGCCGCGAACGCGGCCGACGCGCACGCTACGTAGCGCACCGCCCCCATGTCGCGCGCGACGAGGTTCTGCGGCGGCTCGGGCATCACGCGCACCGCGATGTCGATCTCGTCGCGCATCAGGTCTTCGACGCGATTCTCGAACACCACGTCGAGCACGATGCCCGGATGCAGCCGCTTGAACGCGAGCAGCCAGTCGGACATCACCATCTGCCCGTAGCCGCTCGGCACCGACAGCCGCACGCGGCCCTGCAGGTCCTGGCCGAGCGTCGTCACCGATTCCTGCGCGGCGAGCAGTTCGTTGCGGATGCGCCGGCCGTGCTCGTACAGCTTCAGCCCGATCTCGGTCGGCTCGATGCGGCGCGTCGTGCGGCGCACGAGCTGCTGGCCGATCGAGCGTTCGAGCTGGTTCAGCCGGTAGCTGATGTTCGCGCGACTCACCTTGAGCCGCTGGGCGGCCTTGCTCAGATTGCCCGCGTCGAGGATCTCGACGAGCAGCGTCAGCGCGTTCAGGTCCATGTCCGGTGTCTCCTGATCCGTCCCGTTTAACGGTTCGAAAGCATTCAATGTCAAGTCAGACTTGACAGCTTGTAAAGGCATGCGGGAATTGTCAATGAATCTCGATCAATCGAGAATCGAGTCATGCCCGGCAACCACGCCGGATCGTTTCCCGCCGCGCGGGATCCCGGAACCGGCGCCGCCGGCCCGTCCCGCGGCTGCCGCCCGGCGTACCGCACTGGAGACACGATGAATTCAACCGCTTCCCCCGAACCCTCCCGCGCCGGCACCGTCACGCGCGAACGGCGCGACAAGGTGCTCGTCGTCACGATCGACCATCCGCCCGTCAACGCGTTGTCCGCCGACGTGCGGCGCGGCCTTTCCGACGCGCTCGACGCCGCGCAGACCGACGACGCGATCCGCGCGGTGCTGATCGTCGGCGCCGGCCGCAACTTCATCGCGGGCGCCGACATCCGCGAATTCGGCAAGCCGCCGGTGCCGCCGTCGCTGCCCGACGTGTGCGAGCGGATCGAGTCGAGCGCGAAGCCGGTCGTGGTCGCGCTGCACGGCGCGACGCTCGGCGGCGGCCTCGAGGTCGCGCTCGCCGCGCATTACCGGCTCGCGGTGCCCGGCGCGAAGCTGGGGCTGCCCGAAGTCACGCTCGGCCTGCTGCCCGGCGCGGGCGGCACGCAGCGCGCGCCGCGCCTGATCGGCGCGAAGGCCGCGCTCGACCTGATGCTGACGGGGCGTCACGCGAGCGCCGACGAAGCGCTCGCGCTCGGCCTCGTCGACCGCCTCGCGCACAGCGACGACACGCTTGCCGAAGGCCTGGCCTATGCGCAGGAACTCGTGTCGCTCGGCGCGCCGGCACGGCGCACGCGCGATGCGCGGGGGCTTGCCGATCGCGCGAGCGCGCAGGCCGCGATTGACGCGGCGCGCGCCGACTTGCCGAAGAAGTCGCGCGGCCTGTTCTCGCCGGCGAAGATCGTCGACGCGGTCGAGGCCGCGCTCACGCAGTCGTTCGACGCGGGGATGAAGCTCGAACGCAGCCTGTTCCTGCAGTGCATCGACAGCCCGCAGCGCGCGGGCCTCGTGCACGCGTTCTTCGCGGAGCGCGAGGCGGCGAAGGCGCCCGAGGCGCGCCGCGCGAGCGCGCGTCCGGTCGAGCGGATCGGCGTGGTCGGCGGCGGCACGATGGGCGCGGGGATCGCGGTCGCGGCGCTCGATGCCGGGTTGCCCGTGACGATGATCGAGCGCGACGAAGCGTCGCTCGCACGCGGCCGCGCGCACGTCGAGAAGGTCTACGACGGTCTGGTCGCGAAGGGCCGGATGACGCCGGCCGCGCATGCGGCGCGGCTCGCGCGCTTCAAGGGCAGCACGTCGTACGACGCGCTCGCGCAGGCCGACGTCGTGATCGAGGCCGTGTTCGAGGACATGGCCGTGAAGAAGGCGGTGTTCGCCGAACTCGCGCGCGTGTGCAAGCCGAGCGCGGTGCTCGCGACCAACACGTCGTATCTCGACATCGACGAACTGGCGGCCAGCATCGACCGTCCGGCCGACGTGATCGGCCTGCATTTCTTCTCACCGGCCAACGTGATGAAGCTGCTCGAGATCGTCGTGCCGGCACGCGTGAGTGCGGAGGTCGTCGCGACGGCGTTCGCGCTCGCGAAGCAGCTGAAGAAGACGCCGGTGCGCGCGGGCGTGTGCGACGGCTTCATCGGCAACCGGATCCTCGCGGTCTACCGCACCGCGGCCGACTACCTGATGGAGGACGGCGCGTCGCCGTATCAGATCGATCGCGCGGTGCGCGAATTCGGCTTTCCGATGGGACCGTTCCAGGTCGTCGACCTCGCGGGCGGCGACATCGGCTGGGCGACCCGCAAGCGCCGCGCGGCGACGCGCGACCCGCGCGCACGCTACGTGGAAATTTCCGACCGGCTGTGCGAGCGCGGCTGGTTCGGGCAGAAGACCGCGCGCGGCTACTACCTGTATCCGGACGGCGCGCGCGCCGGCACGCCGGACCCGGAAGTCGAGGCCATCGTCGCCGACGAGCGCGCGAAGAAGGGCATCACGCCGCGCGCGTTCACCGACGACGAGATCCTGCGCCGCTACCTCGCCGCGATGATCAACGAAGGCGCGAACGTCGTGCACGAGAAGATCGCGCTGCGCCCGCTCGACGTCGACGCGGTGTTCCTGCACGGCTACGGCTTCCCGCGTTATCGCGGCGGCCCGATGCACTACGCGGACACGGTCGGCCTGGCGAACGTGCTCGCCGACATTCGCGCGTTCGCGCAGGAGGATCCGCTGTTCTGGAAGCCTTCGCCGCTGATCGTCGAGCTGGTCGAGCGCGGCGCGGATTTCGCGAGCCTGAACTACATCGACTGAACGCCCACCGCCTTCGCAACGGACTTACGATGGACCTCAATTTCACTCCCGAAGAGGAAGCGTTCCGCGCCGACGTGCAGCGCTTCCTCGCCGCCGAACTGCCGGCGCGCACCGCGCGCAAGGTGAAGGGCGGCCTGCATCTGACGCGCGACGACATGCGCGAATGGCACGCGATCCTGAACGCCCGCGGCTGGCTCGCGAGCCACTGGCCGCGCGAGTACGGCGGCCCCGGCTGGAGCGTCGCGCAGAAATTCCTGTTCGACAACGAATGCGCGCTCGCGGGCGCGCCGCGCATCGTCCCGTTCGGCGTCAACATGCTCGGGCCCGTGCTGATCAAGTACGGCAGCGAAGCGCAGCAGCGCCACTGGCTGCCGCGCATTCTCGACGGCACCGACTGGTGGTGCCAGGGCTATTCGGAGCCGGGCGCCGGTTCCGATCTCGCGTCGGTGAAGACGAGCGCGGTACGCCACGGCGATCACTACGTCGTGAACGGCCAGAAGACGTGGACCACGCTCGGTCACTACGCGAACATGATCTTCTGTCTCGTGCGCACCGCGACCGACGTGCGCAAGCAGGAGGGCATCAGCTTCCTGCTGATCGACATGAACACGCCGGGTGTCGAAGTGCGTCCGATCATCACGTTCGACGGCGAGCACGAGGTGAACGAAGTGTTCTTCACCGACGTGCGCGTGCCCGTGGAGAACCTGGTCGGCGAAGAGAACCGCGGCTGGACCTGCGCGAAATACCTGCTCACGTACGAGCGCACCAACATCGCCGGCATCGGCTTCTCGACGGCCGCGCTCGAGCGGCTGCGCGCGGTGGCCGCGAAGGTCACGAAGAACGGCCGGCCGCTCGCGGACGACCCGTTCTTCGCGGCGCGCGTCGCGCGCGTCGAGATCGAACTCGAGAACATGCGCACGACCAACCTGCGCGTGCTGGCCGCGGTCGCGGGCGGCGGCGTGCCGGGGGCCGAGAGCTCGATGCTGAAGATCCGCGGCACGCAGATCCGCCAGGAGATCACCGCGCTGATGCGCCGCGCGATGGGGCCGTATGCGCAGCCGTTCGTCGACGATGCGCTCGACGGCGATCACGACGGCGAGCCGATCGGCCCGGAGGAGGCCGCGAGCGCCGCGCAGCAGTACTTCAACAACCGCAAGCTGTCGATCTTCGGCGGCTCGAACGAGATCCAGAAGAACATCATCGCGAAGATGATGCTCGGGCTGTAACGAGGGACGCGACGATGGATTTCCAGCACACAGAAGACCGCCGGATGCTGGCGGACACGTTGAACCGCTTCATCGCCGAACAGTACGCGTTCCCGGTGCGCGATCGCATCGCGCAGTCGGCCGACGGGTTCGATCGCACGATGTGGCGGCGCTTCGCCGAACTGGGCGCGGTCGGCGCGCTGTTTGCCGAGGCCGACGGCGGCTTCGGCGGCGCGGGCTTCGACATCGCCGTGGTGTTCGAATGCCTCGGGCGCGGGCTCGTCGTCGAGCCATTCCTCGGCGCGCTGCTCGCCGGCCGCGCACTGTCGCTCGCCGGCGGCGCCGCGCATCGCGAGCGGCTTGCCGCGCTGATCGACGGCAGCGCGAGCGCCGCGTTCGCGCACGACGAGCCGGGCTCGCACTACGAACTGACGACGGTGCGCACGCGCGCCGAGCGTGCCGGCGACGGCTGGGTGCTGACAGGCGCGAAGGGCGTCGTCGACCAGGCCGCGCAGGCGGCGTTCTTCGTCGTCAGCGCGCGCGTGTCCGGTCACGACGACGACGCGGCCGGCATCGGGCTGTTCGTCGTGCCGGCCGACGCGCCGGGCGTGTCGCTGCGCGACTACCGGAAGATCGATGGCGGCCGCGCGGCCGAAGTGCGTTTCGAGCGCGTCGCGCTGCCGGCCGATGCCGCGCTCGGCGCGCCGAATGCGCACGACGGCGAAGCGGGCGCCGCGCTGCTCGAACGCGTGCTCGGCTACGGGCTGCTCGCGCTGTCGGCCGAAGCGCTCGGCGCAATGGATATCGCGAAGGAGTACACGCTCGACTACCTGCGCACGCGCAAGCAGTTCGGGATGCCGATCGGCAGCTTCCAGGCGCTGCAGCACCGGATGGCTGACCTGCTGCTGGAAGTCGAGCAGGCGCGCTCGGCGGTGATCAACGCGGCCGCGCAGCTCGATGCGCCGCGTGCGGTGCGCGAGCGCGCGCTCGCGGCGGCCAAGTACAGCATCGGCCGGATCGGCACGCTGGTCGCCGAGGAAAGCATCCAGCTGCACGGCGGGATCGGGATGACGTGGGAGCTGCCGCTGTCGCACTACGCGAAGCGGCTGGTGATGATCGATCACCAGCTCGGCGACGAGGATCATCATCTCGCGCGCTATATCGCGCTGTCGAAACAGTAAAGACGAACGACGCGAATGGAGGAGACAACGATGACGAACGACCTGCGCGCATTGCCGCTGGCCGGCGTGAAGGTGCTCGATTTCTCGCGCGTGCTCGCGGGCCCGTGGAGCGCGATGGTGCTCGCCGATTTCGGCGCGGACGTGATCAAGATCGAGCATCCGGCGCGCGGCGACGACACGCGCGACTGGGGGCTGCGGATCGGCGACACCGAGACGACCTACTTCAACAGCGTGAACCGCAGCAAGCGGTCGATCTGCGTCGACCTGCAGACGGAAGCCGGGCGGCGCATCGCGCGCGAGCTCGCCGCGCAGGCCGACGTGCTGATCCACAACTTCAAGGCGGGCGGCGCGGAAAAGCTCGGGCTCGGCTACGACGCGCTGGCCGAGCTGAATCCGCGGCTCGTGCATTGCGCGATCTCGGGCTACGACCGTTCCGGCCCGGAGGCCGCGCGGCCCGGCTACGACCTCGTCGTGCAGGGCGAGGCGGGGCTGATGGCGCTGAACGGCGAGGCCGACCAGCCGCCGCTGAAGTTCGGCGTCGCGGCGGTCGACCTGTTCACCGGCATGTATTCGGCGCAGGCGATCCTCGCCGCGCTGTACG
>NZ_VWWG01000120.1:0-20439 GCF_011753085.1 Burkholderia sp. Tr-862 | reverse complement strand
GGCCGTGCCGGGCCGCATGGCCGGGCCTGGGCCGCGCGGGCAGGCCCGGCCGCGCTGCGGTAAAATCGCCGCTTCCTCCCGCGCCCGTGTGGCGCGTCATTCGAAGGTCGACAGCCGATGCAGATTCACAAGGAAGTGGACGCCCGCGGGCTTAATTGCCCGTTGCCGATCCTGCGCGCCAAGAAAGCGCTCGCCGATATGGAGAGCGGGCAGATCCTCAAGGTGCTCGCGACCGATCCGGGCTCGCAACGCGATTTCGCCGCGTTCGCGAAGCAGACGGGCAACGAGATCGTCGAAGTGACGACCCAGGACAAGACCTTCGTATTCCTGATGCGCCGCCGCTGACGGCCCGCATCACGCGCCTCTCGCGGCACCCGGCCGGGCAGCGCCCGTTGCCGACCGCGCCTTCGAAGCCTCTGACAATTCTTAAACCTCGTCGCACGACCGGCTGCGTATACTGACCCGGCCGGTCGTCCGTCTCGGATGGATGCGCCGGCCACGGTACGTCATACGAGGCGGGCACGGGGGCCATGCCTGACGCTACCGTCGTACAAACGGGGAGAGGACATGTCCTTCAGACCAGGGACCATTCGAAGTCCGTCCGCAGCGGAACGCATCGCGCCCGCACGCGCGGCGGGGTTGAGCCGGATCGAGCTCGACCCGCAACAGGATCGCCACGCGCGTGCCGCGCTGGAGGCCTATGCCGATTCGGCGGCGGCCGAGATGCCGTGGCTGGCCGAATCGCTCGACGAACGGCTGCGCGACGCCGCGCAGGACGGCGGCGCGGGCCTCACGTATTGCGGTGCGACGGTCGAGCGCGTGTTCGATCTCGCGCAGGCGTGGGCGGCGAGCCAGCCCGACTATGCGGCGCCGGCGTGGGAGCGCGTGCGCGGCCAGCTGGAGCGGATGCTGGGGCAGCCGATGCTGCGGCAGCCGGAGCAGCCGTCGCTCGCGCGGCGGCGGCGTGTGCCGACCGACGATTTTGCCGAGCCGATGGCCGGCCAGGCGGGCGCCGACTAGGCGCGCAATCGCGTGACGGGAAGGATTATTCGAATAAAGGACCGTAGTCCGCGCAATTTCTTGGCGAATTTCATACTACTATGATGAAATCGCCGGTTCGTCCGTGCCCTGTTTTTGAGATATTTTGCCGGGGCGCCGTGTCGCGCAGGGTGCGCGCGCGGCAAACGACGGCTCGCCGGCCGGTGTCGGAAGCCGCGCCCGTGTGCGGCGCGGCGGGGTGAGCGCGGGAAGCTGAACTGGACGAATCGATTTCGATTTGCGGGGTGCTATGAGAATTGCTGTACTGGATGACGATCCGGCCCAGACGGATTTCGTCAGTCAAACGCTGACGGCCGCCGGCCACACGTGCTATGCGTTCAAGGAAGGCAAGGCTCTGAAGAAACGTCTGCAGCGCGAGACGTTCGATCTGCTCGTGCTCGACTGGAACGTGCCCGACATGTCCGGCGAGGAAGTGCTCAAGTGGGTGCGTGCGAACCAGGCGGAGCACAGCCTGCCGATCATCTTCATGACGAGCCGCGACGACGAGGCGGGGATCACACAGATCCTCAACGCCGGCGCCGACGATTACGTGGTCAAGCCCGTGTCGGGCCCGATCCTGCGCGCGCGCATCGGCTCGCTGCTGCGCCGCGCGTATCCGGTCAACGCGGAGGCGACCGTTCGCGAGTTCGACCAGTTCCGCTTCGACGTGAACCTGAAGCAGGCCTATGTCGGCGACAAGGCCGTGAGCCTCACGCAGAAGGAATTCGAGCTCGCGCTGCTGCTGTTCCAGCATCTCGACCGGCCACTGTCGCGCGCGCACATTCTCGATCTCGTGTGGAAGCAGGCGACTGACATTCCGTCGCGCACGATGGACACGCACATCTCGATGCTGCGCACGAAGCTCGGCCTGCGGCCGGAAAACGGCTATCGCCTCGCGCCGATCTACGGCTACGGCTACCGGCTCGAGCGGGTCGGCCAGGGAGAGCCGGAGTGACCGCGCGCATCACGCAGCGCACGGCCAGCCTGCGCGCGGCGGCCCTGCGCGCGGCGTGTGCGGTCGCGCTTGCGTGCGCGGCACAGCAGGCCGCCGCGCGGCCGCCGGCTGCCGCCGGCAAGATGGTCGTCTACCGCACGCAAGCCGGCGACACGCTGTACGACGTCGCCGCGCGCTACCTGCAGGGCCCGGACGACTGGCAACTGCTGCAACAGATCAACGGCGTGCCCGCCCCGAAGCACCTGCAGCCCGGCATCGCGCTGAAGCTGCCGGTCGCGCGGCTACGCAAGGAAACGCTGTCCGCGCGCGTGGTCGCGGTGCAGGGTGCGGCCGAGCGCGCGTCCGGCGACGCCTACGCGCCGCTCGCGAACGATGCGACGCTCAACGAGGGCGACCGCGTGCGCACCGGCGCGAACGGTTTCGTGACGATCGAGCTCGCCGACGGCACGCACATGAGCCTGCCGCCGGACAGCCAGCTCGACCTGAAGACGCTGCGCCGCACCGTGCTGACCGGCACGCTCGACCGCGAGTTCGAGCTCACGCGCGGCTCGGTCGACAGCGAAGTCACGCATTTGAAGAAACGCGACGACCGCTTCCAGATCCGCTCGCCGTCGGTCGTGGCCGGCGTGCGCGGCACGCGGTTTCGCGTGAACTACGACGCCGCCGGCAACGCGGCGACGCGCGTCGAAGTGCTCGACGGCACCGTCGGTGTCGCGGGCAAGCGGCAACCGGCCGACCCGACGCTCGTGCATGCGAACTTCGGCAGCGTCGCGACGTCGTCCGGCGCGATCGGCGCGCCCGTCCAGCTGCTGCCCGCACCGGCGCTCGCGCATCCGGACAAGGTGCAGGACGAGCCTGACGTCGCGTTCGACATCGCGCCGCTCGCCGATGCGCACGCCTACCGCCTGCAACTCGCGCACGACGCGGGAATGCTCGACCTGTTCCGCGAAACGCGCACCGATACGCCGAGTGCGGTGTTTCGCGACGTGCCGAACGGCACGTATTTCGTGCGGGTCGCCGCGATCGACACCAACGGCCTCGAAGGCATGCCGCGCACCTATGCGTTCGAGCGACGCCAGATGGGGCTCGACGCGAGCGCGTCGCCCGGCGCCGGCGGCTACGAGTTCCGCTGGTCGCCGAACGGCTCGGGCAAGGATGCGCGCTACCGGTTCGTGCTGTCGCGTTCGAAGGATCTGAGCGCGCCGGTCGTCGACCAGGTCGGCCTGCAGGCGCGCAAGATCACCGTCGCGCACCTGCCGCCCGGCGACTACTACTGGGCCGTGACGGTCGAGGAGTTCGAAGGCGGCAAGTTCTACCAGAAGACGAGTCCGGTCAGCGCGTTCACGTTGTCGCGCTGATCCGCGGCACATGAAAACCGACTCCGTTTCCCCGCGGCGGCGCCTCGGCCGCCGCTTCCTGATCGAGTGGATCGCGATCGGCTGTCTCGGGATCGCGGTGATTCTCGCGTGCGCGATCGGCCGGCTGTCGTCGAGCGTCGACGGGCTGATCTACGACCGGCTGTTGATGCTGCGCAGCCTGCCGCTGTCGCCCGACGTCGTCGTCGTCGACATCGACAACCAGAGCGTGTCCGCACTCGGCCGCTGGCCGTGGCCGCGCAGCGTGCATGCGCGGCTGCTCGACACGCTGGCGCGTGCGCAGCCGGCCGCCGTCGTCTACGACGTGCTGTTTACCGAGCAGTCGCCCGAGGATCGCGCGTTCGCGGACGCGATGGCCCATGTGCCGACCTTCCTGCCCGTGCTGCTGAGCCCCGAGCAGGCGGACGGCACGCGCACCGTCGATCCGCCGGTGGCCGAGCTTGCGGCCCGCGCGACCGGGCTCGGCCACATCAATCTCGAAGTCGATCCCGACGGCATCGTGCGCAGCGTCGCGCTGTTCGAAAGCGACGGACGCGTGCGCTGGCCGCAACTGATGGTGCCCGTCTACCGCGCGATCGAGGCCGGCCGGCTGCATCCGGTCGGCGGGGCGCCCGGCGCGACTGCGCACGACCTGTCGCGCGACCTGACAGGTGAGGGCCGCTACCTGATCCCGTTCAGCCGCAACACACCCGCGTATCCGACGCTGTCGTTCGACGACGTGCTCGAAGGGCGCGTGAAACCCGACGCGCTGCGCGGCAAGATCGTCGTCGTCGGCGTGACCGCTTCGGGCCTCTACGACCGCTTCGCGACACCGGTGTCGGGCGAGTTCGGCCCGCTCGCCGGCGTGTACATCCATGCGAACGTGCTCGACATGCTGACGACCGGCAGCGCCATCCTGCCCGTGTCGCGCACGGGGCTGTTCGTCGCGTCGCTGCTGCCGCTCGCGGTGCTGCTGGCCGGTTTCCTGATGCTGTCACCGTGGCGCGGCCTGCTGCTGACGCTGAGCCTGGCCGCGGCGGCTGTCGTCGCGAGCCTGGCGCTATTGTTCGAGGCGCGCGTGTGGCTGTCGCCCGCGCCCGCGATCTTCGGGCTGATCGCCGTGTACCCGATCTGGAACTGGCGGCGCCTGGAAATGACGATGTCGTACCTGCGCCGCGAGCTGCAGCGGCTGGCCGACGAGCCGCACCTGCTGCCCGAGGCGCCGCGCACGCGCAGCGTCGGCGGCGACGTGCTCGAGCGTCAGATGGCGCTGATGGCGCAGGCCGCGCAGCGCGTGCAGGACATGAAGCGCTTCGTGTGGGACAGCCTCGACAGCATGCCGGAGCCGATCTTCGTCACCGACCTGGCCGGCACCGTGCTGATCGCGAACCATGCGGCGAAGCGCTACGGGTCGCGGCTCGCGCTGCCGATGCCGGAAGGGCGGCCGCTGCGCGCCGCGCTCGGCGAGCTGACCTTCATGAAGACCGTCGACGGCAACGTCGAACACGACGTCACGATCCGCGAACACTGGCCGGCCGCGCTCGACCCGACGCTCGAGGCCGAACACGACGCGATGGCGCGCGGCATCGAGGTGCGCGACCGCGACGGGCTCGACCATCTGTTACGCTACGCGGCATGTACGAACGCGCAGGGCCGCGTGACGGGCTGGATCGCGGGCCTCGTCGACGTGACCGAGCTGCATGCGGCCGAGCGGCAGCGCGAGGAGGCGCTGCACCTGCTGTCGCACGACATGCGCTCGCCGCAGTCGTCGATCCTCGCGCTCGTCGAGATCGAGCGCGAACGCGTCGAGACCGACGCGACGCGCACGCTGCTCGCGCGGATCGAGCGGTATGCGCATCGCGCGCTGTCGCTCGCCGACGAGTTCGTGCAACTGGCGCGCGCGGAGTCGCAGGCGTACCAGCTCGAACCAACGAGCCTCGTCGACGTGCTGATCGACGCGAGCGACGAAGTCTGGCCGCAGGCGCAGGCGAAGCGCATCCGCATCGATACCGATGTCGGCACCGACATGTGCTGGACGCGCGCCGACCGCTCGCTGATCACGCGCGCGTTCGTCAACGTGCTGAACAACGCGGTCAAATACAGTCCGTCCGACACGGTGATCACGTGTACGCTGACGATCGAGCACGCATCGAGGCGGATGTTCTGTACGATTCGCGATCAGGGGTACGGCATCGCGCCGGAAGATCAGCGGCATCTGTTCGAGCGTTTCAAGCGGTTCCATGCCGGCGAGCGGCCCGAAATCTCGGGTTCCGGGCTCGGCATGGCATTCGTGAAGACGGTCGTCACGCGCCACGGCGGCAGCGTGACGGTCGACAGCGAAGTGGGTGTCGGCACCGCGGTGACGGTGTCGCTGCCCGCGATCGACGAGCCGTCCGCCTGACAGGGCCGGGCACGACGGCAGGCATTTGGGGGAAGTCATGAGAAAGGAATGGGCAGCGACCGCATTGGCGGCGTCGCTGTTGACGGGTTGCGCCGGCGTCACGACCGGCGTGAGCGCGCTCGGACAGCCGAATGCGTTCGCGTCCGGTGCGCACGGCTACGATGTCGTCCGCACGGCCGCTCAGGCCGACGATGCCGAATACCGGCGGATCGAGACGCTCGTGCGCGACGAGCTTGCGCATCGCGGCTTCGATGCGCAAGCCGCGAAGGATGCGCGCTACCGGCTGTCGATCGCGTATGCGACGCAGCCGGCGTCGGTCGCGGCGACGGCCGACCAGTGCGGCGCCGCGAGCAGCGCCTGCGTGACCGTCGACGGGCCGGCGCCGTTCGCGCTGCCGTTCGCGGGCAAGGTGTACCGCCACGTGCTGACGCTGCGTTTCGTCGACGCGAACTCGGGCGCGGACGTCTATCGCGTGTCGGCGTCGCTGCGCGATCGCGATGCGGGCACGCAGCAGGCTGCGCCGACGCTCGTGAGGAGCGCGCTCGCGAAGCTGCCGTTCGAGCAGGGTGACGGCTGGCTCGTGAAGACGAAAAAAGACGACGCGGGCGCAATGCCGGGCGTCGTCTCGGTGAAGCCGGCCGCGACGCGCTGACGCGCCGGCCGTGAGGTGAGGGCGGGGCCCGCCGGGTAGGCGAGGCCGGCCCGTGCCGCGTTCAGGCGGCCGGTTGCCCGTTGCCGCGCGTGCGCAGGTACGCGTCGAACTCGGTGCCGACTTCCGGGTGGCGCAGCGCGAATTCGACCGTCGCCTTCAGGTAGCCGAGCTTGCTGCCGCAGTCGTAGCGCGTGCCCTGGTACTTGTAGGCCAGCACCTGTTCGTCGGCGAGCAGCGCCTGGATCGCGTCGGTGAGCTGCAGCTCGCCGCCCGCGCCCGGCTTCAGCGCGCGCAGGTGTTCGAAGATCCGCGGCTTCAGGATGTAGCGGCCGACCACGCCGAGGTTCGACGGCGCGACTTCCGGCGCGGGCTTTTCGACGATCGCCGACATCTTGACGATCGACTCTTCCCACTCCTTGCCATCGATGATCCCGTACGACTTCGTCTCCGACGGGGGAATCTCTTCCACGCCGATCACCGAGCTGTGATAGTGGTCGAACACGTCGACCATCTGCTTCATCACGGGCGGGTTGCCGTCGAGCAGGTCGTCGGCGAGGATCACCGCGAACGGGTTGTCAGCCACGAGCTTTTCCGCGCACAGCACCGCATGGCCGAGGCCGAGCGCTTCCGGCTGGCGCACGTAGAAGCAGTCGACGTGGCTCGGCTTGATGCTGCGCACGAGTTCGAGCAGCTTTTCCTTGCCGCGCGCCTCGAGTTCGGCCTCGACCTCGTACGACTTGTCGAAGTGGTCCTCGATCGCGCGCTTGCTGCGCCCGGTCACGAAGATCATCTCGGTGATGCCCGCGGCGATCGCTTCCTCGACGGCGTACTGGATCAGCGGCTTGTCGACGACCGGCAGCATTTCCTTCGGGCTCGCCTTCGTTGCAGGGAGGAACCGCGTGCCGAGACCGGCAACGGGGAATACCGCCTTGGTGACTTTCAACATGATCGAACCTTTATTCCTGTAATCGACTTGTCAGACGGTCTATGTTCACGTTCCGATTATAGTGAACGCAAACGACCTTACCGTTTGTTACGCAGGCAACCGATCGAGCTGGGCACGCAGTTTTTCCAGCGTACTACCGAACTCGGCGACGCGCTTTTGCTCCTGTTCGACCACGGCCGGAGGCGCTTTCGCGACGAATGCCTCGTTGCCGAGCTTCGCGTTGCACTTCGCGATCTCGCCCGTCAGGCGCGCGATTTCCTTCGACAGGCGCTCGCGTTCGGCCGCGACGTCGATCTCCACCTTCAGTACCAGCTTGTTCGGGCCCACGATCGCGATCGGCGCGCCGTGCGCTTCCTTGTCGAGCGTCGCTTCGTCCGCGAGGATCTGGACTTCCGACAGGCGGGCGAGGGCCTGGACGTACGGCGCGAACGATCGCAGGCGCTCGGCGTCGCCTGCCGCGAGCAGCGGCACCTTGGTCGCCGGCGACAGGTTCATCTCGCCGCGCAGGTTGCGGCACGCGTCGACGATCGCCTTCAGGTCGGCCGCCCATTGCTCGGACGCCTCGTCGATCTTCTGCAGGTTCGCGACCGGATACGCCTGCGTCATTAGCGATGCTTCGCCCTCGGCCTTGCCTTGCGGATAACGGCCGGCGAGCGGCGCGACCTTCTGCCAGAGCGCCTCGGTGATGAACGGGATGATCGGGTGCGCGAGGCGCAGCACCGTTTCGAGCACGCGCAGCAGCGTGCGGCGCGTCGCGCGCTGCTGTTCCGGCGTGCCGTTCTGGATCTGCACCTTCGCGAGTTCGAGGTACCAGTCGCAGTACTCGTCCCACACGAACTTGTAGATGCTGGTCGCGATGTTGTCGAAGCGGTAATCGGCGAAGCCCTTCGCGATGTCGGCCTCGGTGCGCTGCAGCAGCGACACGATCCAGCGGTCGGCCGCCGAGAAGTCGAGGTAGCCGCCGGGGCCGCAGTCGCCCGCGCCGCACACTTCCGGCTTGTCGTTGCCGCAGTCGTGGCCTTCGCAGTTCATCAGCACGAAGCGCGTCGCGTTCCACAGCTTGTTGCAGAAGTTGCGATAGCCTTCGCAGCGCGCGAGATCGAAGTTCACGTTGCGGCCGAGCGTCGCCATCGACGCCATCGTGAAGCGCAGCGCATCGGTGCCGAACGCGGCGATGCCGTCCGGGAATTCCTTGCGCGTCTTTTTCTCGATGGTGGCGGCCTGCTTCGGGTTCATCAGGCCCGTCGTGCGCTTCGCGACCAGCGTTTCGAGGTCGATGCCGTCGACGATGTCGATCGGGTCGAGCGTGTTGCCCTTGCTCTTCGACATCTTCTGGCCTTCCGCGTCGCGCACGAGGCCGTGCACGTACACGGTGTGGAACGGCACCTTGCCGGTGAAGTGCGTGGTCATCATCACCATCCGGGCGACCCAGAAGAAGATGATGTCGAAGCCCGTGACGAGCACCGACGACGGCAGGAAGTGCTCCAGTTCAGGCGTTTCGTTCGGCCAGCCGAGCGACGAGAAGGGCACGAGCGCCGACGAGAACCACGTGTCCAGCACGTCCTCGTCGCGCTTGAGCGCGCCGGCATAGCCCTTCGCGGCGGCCTGCGCGCGCGCCTCTTCCTCGTTGCGCGCGACGAACACCTCGCCGTTCTCGCCGTACCACGCGGGAATCTGGTGACCCCACCACAGCTGGCGCGAGATGCACCAGTCCTGGATGTTCTCGAGCCACTGGTAGTAGGTGGTCGTCCAGTTTTCCGGCACGAACTTGATCTGGCCGTTGCGCACGACGTCGAGCGACGTTTCGGTGATCGACTTGCCCGGGTTGAACGTGCCTTCCGGCGCGGCCTTCGTCATCGCGACGAACCACTGGTCGGTCAGCATCGGCTCGATCACGACGCCCGTGCGGTCGCCGCGCGGCACCATCAGCTTGTGCGGCTTCACGGAGTCGAGGAAGCCTTGCGCGTCGAGGTCGGCGACGATCGCCTTGCGTGCGTCGAAGCGGTCGAGGCCGCGATACTGCTCGGGGCCGTTGTCGTTGATCTTCGCGTCGAGCGTCAGGATCTCGATCGGCGCGAGGTTGTGGCGCAGGCCGACCTGGTAGTCGTTGAAGTCGTGCGCGGGCGTGACCTTCACGACGCCCGTGCCGAACTCGCGGTCGACGTAGTCGTCGGCGATCACCGGGATCTCGCGGCCCGTCAGCGGCAGCGTGACCCGCTTGCCGATCAGGTGCGCGTAGCGCTCGTCTTCCGGGTGGACCATCAGCGCGACGTCGCCGAGCATCGTCTCGGGACGCGTCGTCGCGACGGTCAGCGAGCCCGAACCGTCGACGAGCGGGTAGCGGATGTGCCACAGGTGGCCGTTTTCCTCTTCGCTCGCGACTTCGAGATCCGACACCGCGGTGAGCAGCACCGGATCCCAGTTGACGAGGCGCTTGCCGCGGTAGATCAGGCCCTGTTCGAAGAGCGTGACGAACACGTCGCGCACGGCGGCCGACATCTTGTCGTCCATCGTGAAATATTCACGCGACCAGTCGGTCGACGCGCCGAGGCGGCGCACCTGGCCGGTGATCGTCGAGCCGGACTGCTGCTTCCACTCCCACACGCGCTCGACGAACTTCTCGCGGCCGAGGTCATGGCGCGACACGCCCTGCGCATCGAGCTGGCGCTCGACGACGATCTGGGTCGCGATCCCCGCGTGGTCGGTGCCGGGCACCCACAGCGTGTTCTCGCCGAGCATCCGGTGGTAGCGCGCGAGGCCGTCCATGATCGTCTGGTTGAACGCGTGGCCCATGTGCAGCGTGCCGGTGACGTTCGGCGGCGGCAGCTGGATCGCGAAATCGGGGCGCGCCGGGTCGAAGGCCGGGGCGGCATAGCCGCGTTTTTCCCACTCCGGCCCCCATTGGGACTCGATGGTGTGGGGTTCGAAACTCTTCGCAAGCGTGCTGTCGCTCATAGTGAAAATCTGCCGAAAAATGCGTGTGAACTGGATGCCGAATCCGACAATTATAGATGCATCGATATTGATGGTCAGTCACTGATATCGGTCCATCAATATCGGCGGGGAGTCAAGGGGTATCGATGCATCGACTTCTGCCCGCTTGTTGCAGCTCTCAAATAGGCGCAAGTTGCGACAGGCGCTGCTGGTTGTTCGATCACGGGGAGCAAGCTCCGCCGCCGACTTATAATGTCGGGTCCGCATTTCTCTCGCACGCCCGCTGCCGCTCCATGCCCGATTTGCTCGCCAATCTGAACCCTGAACAATACGCCGCCGTCACGTTGCCGAACGAACCGGCGCTGATCCTCGCGGGGGCGGGCAGCGGCAAGACCCGCGTGCTGATCACCCGCATCGCGTGGCTGATCCAGCAGGGCTACGCGTCGCCGCCCACCGTGCTTGCCGTCACCTTCACGAACAAGGCCGCGCGCGAGATGATGGCGCGCCTGTCGGCGATGATGCCGATCGACACGCGCGGGATGTGGATCGGCACGTTCCACGGGCTGTGTAACCGGATGCTGCGCACCCACTGGCGCGACGCCGGCCTGCCGCAGACCTTCCAGATCCTCGACACGGCCGACCAGTTGTCCGCGATCAAGCGGCTGATGAAGGCGGCGAATGTCGACGACGAGAAGTACCCGCCGAAGAATGTCCAGTACTTCATCAACAACGCGAAGGAGCAGGGGCTGCGTCCCGACAAGGTCGACGCAACCGACAACTTCAACCGCAAGTTCGTCGAGCTGTACCAGGCGTACGACCAGCAGTGCCAGCGCGAAGGCGTCGTCGACTTCCCCGAGCTGCTGCTGCGCTGCTACGAGCTGCTCGCGTACAACGCGCCGCTGCGCGCGCACTACCAGGCACGCTTCAGGCACATCCTCGTCGACGAGTTCCAGGACACCAACAAGCTGCAGTACGCGTGGCTGAAGATGCTCGCGGGCGGCGAGAACGCGATCTTCGCGGTCGGCGACGACGACCAGTCGATCTACGCGTTCCGCGGCGCGAACGTCGGCAACATGCGCGACTTCGAAGACGAATTCCGCGTGCGCAACCTGATCAAGCTCGAGCAGAACTACCGGTCGCACGGCAACATCCTCGACGCGGCGAACCAGCTGATCTCGAACAACGCGCACCGCCTCGGCAAGAACCTGCGCACCGACGCCGGCCATGGCGAGCCCGTGCGCGTGTACGAGGCGAGCACCGATGCGCAGGAAGCCGGCTGGATCATTGAGGAGATCCGCTCGCTGATCAACACCGGGATGTCGCGCAGCGAAGTCGCGGTCCTGTATCGCAGCAACGCGCAATCGCGCGCGATCGAGCACACGCTGATGACCTCGGGCATCCCGTATCGCGTGTACGGCGGCCTGCGCTTCTTCGAGCGCCAGGAAGTGAAGCATGCGCTCGCGTACCTGCGCCTGATCGACAACCCGAACGACGACACCGCGTTCGCCCGCGTCGTGAACTTCCCGACGCGCGGGATCGGCGCGCGCTCCATCGAGCAGCTCGCGGATGCCGCGCGCCTGTACGACTGCTCGATGGCCGCCGCGATTCCGTACGTGACCGGCAAGGCCGGCACGAGTCTCGGCGGGTTCGCGACGCTGATCGCGAAGATGCGCGCCGAGACGCAGCAGATGAGCCTGCCCGAGACGGTCGAGTACGTCGTGCGCGCGAGCGGCCTCGCCGATTTCTACCAGGGCGAGCGCGAAGGCCAGGACCGCCTCGAGAACTTGCAGGAACTCGTGAACGCGGCCACCGCGTTCGTCAGCGAGGAAGGCTACGGGCTCGACGCGCCGGCCCGCTCGATCCCGCTGCGCGCGGGGGCGATCGCGGCGCCGGAGCTCGGCGTGGACGCGAACGATCCGTCGGTCGACGTGCTGGATCCGGCGCCGCTCGATGACCCCGCGCAAAACCCCGACACGATGACGCCGCTCGCGGGCTTCCTGTCGCACGCATCGCTCGAAGCCGGCGACAACCAGGCGCAGGCCGGCCAGGACGCCGTTCAGCTGATGACGGTGCACGCGGCGAAGGGCCTCGAATTTTCGGCCGTGTTCATCACCGGCCTCGAGGAAGGGCTGTTCCCGCACGAGAACAGCGTGCTCGAATCGGACGGCCTCGAGGAAGAGCGCCGGCTGATGTACGTCGCGATCACGCGCGCGAAGGAGCGGCTCTACCTGTCGTTCGCGCAGAGCCGGATGCTGCACGGCCAGACGCGCTACAACGTGCGCTCGCGCTTCTTCGACGAATTGCCGGAGCACGTGCTGAAGTGGCTGACGCCGAAGGTCGAGGCGGGCTCGCGCTGGGGCGGCCGCTCGGACAATGCCGGCTGGGGGCGCGACTGGTTCTCGCGGCCGGGCGGCGGCAGTCGCGAGCAGGTCGTCGACGCGGCGGTTTCCGCGCCGCTGCCGGCGTTCGCGAACAAGCAGCGCGCGGCCGACACGGGCTTTCGCGTCGGCCAGCAGGTATTCCATACCAAGTTCGGCGAGGGCACGGTCACCGCGCTCGAAGGCAACGGCGCCGATGCGAAGGCGCAGGTGAAGTTCAAGCGGCACGGCGAGAAGTGGCTCGCGCTGGCGGTCGCGAAACTGCAGGCGGTGGAATGATGAGTATCGACATGGTTGAAATGGTTTCGACCCGCCCGCTCGGCATTCTGGCCGCGCTGCCCGAGGAGCTCGGCGACCTGATCGCCGAGATGCGCGCCGAGGGCGTGATGAAGACGATCACGCTCGGCCGCCGCGACTACCACCTCGGCACCGTGCACGGCGCGGCCTGCGTCGTCACGCTCGCGCGGGTCGGCAAGGTCGCGGCCGCCGCGACGGTCAGTGCGCTGATCCATGTGTTCGGCGTGTCCGGCGTCGTGTTCACTGGCGTCGCCGGCGGCGTGTCGCGCACGGTGCGCGTCGGCGACGTCGTCGTAGCCGACACGCTGCTGCAGCACGACCTCGATGCGTCGCCGCTGTTTCCGCGCTACGAGGTGCCGCTGCTCGGCATCACGCGGTTCGCGACCGACCTGGAACTGACGGCCCGCCTGAAGGCCGCGTGCACGCTGTTCGTCGCCGAGGAGGGCGCGCAGTTCGCCGAGCGTTTCGGGCTGGCCGGCGCGTCGCTGCACGGCGGGCTGATCATCAGCGGCGACCGCTTCGTGTCGAGCGAGCACGAGGTCGTCGCGCTGCGCGACGCGCTGCCCGACGCGCTTGCGGTCGAGATGGAAGGCGCGGCGATCGCGCAGGTGTGCGCCGAACACGACGTGCCGTTCGCCCTCGTGCGCACGATCTCCGATACGGCCGACGACCACGCGACGCAGTCGTTCTCGCACTTCCTGTCGGCGATCGCGAGCAGCTATTCGTCCGGCATCCTC
The DNA here is from genome assembly GCF_011753085.1 of Burkholderia sp. Tr-862. NCBI lineage: Bacteria > Pseudomonadati > Pseudomonadota > Betaproteobacteria > Burkholderiales > Burkholderiaceae > Burkholderia > Burkholderia sp. Tr-862. The sequence goes on along the minus strand of NZ_VWWG01000120.1, from coordinate 6,746 downwards.
AAGCGTTTCCTGACGCTGCATGCGACAACGGCGGCCTGAAGCCGCCGTTGTCGTTTCCCTTCAAGCCGGTCGACCGGCCGCGGCACGCATGCCGCGGCCGGCTCGTCACGCCTTCTTGCGGCGAGCGCTTTCGAGGTTCGGCAGGAACACCGTCAGCACGCCGATCAGCGGCAGGAACGAGCACACCTTGTAGACGAACGTGATGCTCGTCGCGTCCGCGAGTTGGCCGAGCACGGCGGCGCCCACGCCGCCCAGGCCGAACGCGAAGCCGAAGAACAAGCCCGCGACCATCCCGACCTTGCCGGGCATCAGTTCCGTCGCATAGACGAGGATCGCGGCGAACGCCGACGCCAGCACGATGCCGATGATCACGCTCAGCACGCTCGTCCAGAACAGGTTCGCATACGGCAGCAGCAGCGTGAACGGCGCGACGCCGAGGATCGACACCCAGATCACGTACTTGCGGCCGATCCGGTCGCCGACCGGCCCGCCGATCAGCGTGCCGGCCGCCACGGCCGCGAGGAACACGAACAGGTGGATCTGCGCGGCCTGCACCGACAGGTGGAACTTGTCGATCAGGTAGAACGTGAAATAGCTGTTGATGCTCGCGAGGTAGAAGTACTTCGAGAACACCAGCAGCACCAGCACGCCGATCGCGGCGAGCACGCGGCGCGGCGACAGCGTCGGATGGCCGGCCGCCGCGGCTTTCTTCTTCATCGACGGATGCTTCTTGTACCAGTGGCCGATCTGCGTGAGCACGACCATCGCGACGAGCGCGGCCGCCGAGAACCACGCGATGCTGTGCTGGCCGTGCGGGATGATCACCAGCGCGGCGAGCAGCGGCCCGAGCGCCGAGCCGGCGTTGCCGCCGACCTGGAACAGCGACTGCGCGAGCCCGTGCTGGCCCCCCGACGCCATCCGCGCGACCCGCGACGATTCCGGATGGAACACCGACGAGCCGCAGCCGACCAGGGCCGCCGCCACCAGCAGCGTCGGGAAGTTCTGCGCGGCCGACATCAGCAGCAGCCCCGCGAGCGTGAAGCCCATCCCGACCGGCAGCGAATAGGGCTTCGGCCGCTTGTCCGTATAGAGACCGATGAGCGGCTGCAGCAGCGACGCGGTGATCTGGTAGGTCAGCGTGATCAGGCCGATCTGCGCGAACGACAGCGCGAACTGGCTCTTGAGCATCGGATAGATCGCGAGGATCAACGACTGGATCATGTCGTTGAGCATGTGCGAGAAGCTGATCGCGCCGAGCACCGGGTAGACGGTGCGCGGCGCGGATGGAGCAGACGGCTGGGCTGCGGCGGCGTTGCCGGCACCCGTATCGAGGCTGGTTTCCATGTGAGCTGAGCGAGTTGAGGTGACGGGACGCGCTCTGACGGGGATCGGCGCGTTCGAATCGTTGTTGCGTCAAAGAAGTGTAATGTGGCGTATCGAGAATGTCAGGCCAACTTTTGTCGCGATTCGGACATTGCCGGCGGGACACGCGCCGGATGATCGGCCATTGCGCCCTTTTTTGGCCGGGTATAACGCAGGCAGCGCGTCCGCCGTGAGCGCGGGCGCGCCGGGCTCGGCTCGGTGTTTGTCCGGACTCAAGGAATGGCGATGGCGGCCGTAGAACGACGCAACGGCAACAGAGGCGCGCCGCGCCCCGCACCGGCCACGAGCCGGGCGGGTATCACGGTGACCGCCGGACCCGACCTGTCCGGCGGTGTGATCAATACGGGGATATATCGATGAAAGCAGCATCATTGCATCCGCGGCCGGGTGCGGCCACTGCCGCATCCGGTGCAGCCACCAGGCCCGCCACACGACGTCCGCGCGCAGCCCGGCGCGAAAGCCGGCCCTGGACGGTCAAGGCGACGTTGCGCGCGGCGTTCGCGATCCTGCTGGCCGGCACGCTCGCGATCGGCGTGTTTTCGCTGTGGCAGATCAGCCGGCTGAACGCGTCGATCGCGTCGGTCTACGAGCAGGGGCACGTCGCGAGCCGCGCGGCGGAGGAAGTGCGTGCCGAGGTGCTGCGTGCGAGCCGCGCGCAAAAGATGCTGCTGACCGCGACCACCGCGAAGGAGCGCGACGACCTGGGCGCCGAGGTTCGCGCCGGGCTCGCGTCGATCGGCCAGGCGCTCGTGACGCTGCAGCGCTACGCGGATCCGGCCGATGCGGACGATTCCGCGCGACTGCGCGCGTTCTCGATGGCGGTCGGCACGTGGAGCGGCCATCTGCGCGATTTCGTCGCGCTCGTGCAGGCGCAGTCGCTCGACCTGTCGCAGATGAACTGGCAGGTCGGCACGCAGGACGTGTCGCTGCTGGTCGAGACCGGTAAGCTCGAGAAGCTCGTCGCCATGCTGGTGAAGACGCGCGGCGCGAAGTCGAAGGCGACGCTCGATGCGTCCGCAACGATTTTCTCGTCGTCGTTCGCGATGATCGCGGCGATGACGGCCGCGCTGTTCGTGCTGGCGATCGTGATCGCCGAACGGGTCGTGCGCCGCCTCGCGTCGCAGCTCGGCGGCGAGCCCGCCGATGCGAAGGCGATCGCCGCCGACATCGCGCGCGGCGACCTCACGCGGCCGATCCCGCTGGGCCGCCACGACCGCGACAGCATGGTGCGTGCGTTGTCCGACATGCAGACCGGGCTCGCGGCGACCGTCGGCGAAATCGCTGTGAGCGCCGAGGCGATCGCGTCTGCGTCCGGCGAGATCTCGACCGGCAATCTCGACCTGTCGCGGCGCACCGAGCAGCAGGCCGTCGCGCTCGAGCGCACCGCGGCCAGCATGGAGCAGCTCACGTCGACCGTGCGGCAGAACGCCGAAAACGCGCGGCAGGCGAGCGCGCTCGCGGCCAATGCATCGGCCGTCGCGGAGGCCGGCGGCGAAGTCGTCGGGCGCGTGGTCGCGACGATGAGCGAGATCGACGACAGCGCGAAGAACATCCGCGACATCATCGGCACGATCGAGGGAATCGCCTTCCAGACCAACATCCTCGCGTTGAACGCGGCGGTCGAGGCGGCGCGCGCGGGCGAGCAGGGGCGCGGTTTTTCGGTGGTCGCGGGCGAGGTGCGACTGCTCGCGCAGCGCGCGGCGAGCGCGGCGAAGGAGATCCGTGGGCTGATCGGCGCGTCGGTCGAGCGCGTCGCGAACGGCGCGGCGCTCGCGCACGATGCGGGCCGCACGATGGACGACGTGGTGCGGGCGGTCAAGCGCGTGACCGACATCATCGGCGAAATCTCCGCGGCGTCGGACGAGCAGAGCGCCGGGATCGACGAGATCGGCCGCGCGGTCATGCAGATGGATTCCGGCACCCAGCAGAACGCGGCGCTGGTCGAACAGGCGGCTGCCGCGGCGAATGCGCTCGACGAGCAGGCTCAGGCGCTCAAGTCGCTGGTCGGACGCTTTCGCATCGTGGCGTAAGCGCCCGGCCGCCGGCGCTTACGACTTCTTCTGCTTGTCCGGGTCGATGATGACCGTGCAGGTCGTGCCCGCCGACAGCACCACGTCGGCCGGCACTTCGTCGATCCGGATGCGTACCGGCACGCGTTGCGCGAGGCGCACCCAGTTGAAGGTCGGGTTCACGTCCGCGACGAGGTCGCGGCTTTGCGGGTTGTCGCGATCGTAGATGCCGCGCGAGATGCTCTCGACGTGACCTTTCATCACGCCGCCGCTCATCAGCCGCATTTCGGCGGGGGCGCCGATCTTCACGCGCGGCAGCTTGGTTTCCTCGAAGTAGCCGTAGACCCAGAACGAGTGGCTGTCGACGATCGCGAGCTTCGCCTGGCCGGCTACCGCGTAGTTGCCCTTGAACGTCTGCAGGTTCGTGACGTAGCCATCGACCGGCGCGACCACGCGCGTGCGTTCGAGATTGAGCTTCGCGGCGTCGAGCGCGGCGATGGCCTGCTGGTACTGCGCATCGGCGCTCGATGCGCTGTGCGCCGCGTTCTCGCGGTTTTCCTTCGACACGACGAGCGCGTCGAGGTCGGCGCGACGGGCCGCGTCGTCGCGGCGCATCTGCAGTTCCGCGCGGCGGGCGGCGACGGCCGCCTGTGCCTGCTCGACCGCGATCTGGTAGTGCGACGGGTCGATCTGCATGATCAGGTCGCCCTTTTTCACGAGCTGGTTGTCATGCACGGGCAGCTCGACGATCGCGCCCGACACGTCCGGCGCGACGTTGACGATCTCGGCGCGCACGCGCCCGTCGCGGGTCCAGGGATCGTCCATGTAGTGCACCCACAGCGAGCGCCCGATCAGGATCGCGACGAGAAGGATGACGGCGGTCGCGACGAAGCCGAAGAGTTTTCTGAGAATCATGATGGTTCGGAATCAACGGTAAACGGCAAGACTCAGTCCGCCGCAAATGCAGACGAGAAGGCACGCGCGGAACAACGACGGGTGCCAGACGAGACGGTAGAGGCCCGTATAGGCGAGCACGCGGTCGACGGCCCAGGTCGCCAGCGCACCCAGGACGAACATCAGGACCACCGTGGGCATGTAGGCATCGAGAATGGCGATTTCACGCGGCATCATGACGAGGCTCCTTGTTGGGGACGCACGGGGCGGTTGCGGTTGAGCGGCTCGAGCGGCGATTCCGGATCGAGCAGCGCCGTGCGTACGAAATGCAGATGGCTCAGGATGCGCTGCAGCCGGTGGCGCTCCTCGCGCGACGACGTGACGGCATCGAGCGTGTGCCGGGTTGCGTCGATCGCGGCGTTGACCGCCGCGAGCGTCGCGTCGAAGCGCTTCGCGCTCGGCTTGCTGAACAGCATGGACAGCGCGGTGCGCATCGTCTCGATCGCGCGTCGCCACGGCGTCGTCGGCGCATGGCGCGGGTCGGACGGCAGCGTCGCCAGCTCGGCGCGCAGGTCGAGCACCGCGTTGCCCGTTTCCAGCACCGCGAACATCCAGCGCAGCGCGTCGCGCTGCACGTCGGGCTGGTCGGCCGACAGCGTGTGCGCCTGATACATCAGATCGCGCGCGCCGCTCTCGAAGCGCGTGCGCAATCCGGCCAGCCGGGCGTGGCACGCGGCGACCACCTGATGGCGCAGGTCGGCGAACAGCCGCTTCTTCAGCCATGGCGCGGTCGGCGGGAACAACACCGCGAACGCGATCGCCGAGACCAGCATCGACAGCACCAGCGCGAGCGCATCGTTCATGAAGCTCGTCGGGTCGTAGTGCGTGATGTTGTCCGGGCCGGCGAGGAAACAGAAGAAGATCAGGTAGCCCATCCCGTAGCCCGCGAGCTTCGGCTTCAACGTCATGTAGATGCCGATCGCGAGCAGCGGCGCGAGCGCCACGCACAGCAGCGGGAAGCCGTCGATGTGCGGGTAGATGCCGAACATCAGCAGGAAACCCGTACAGACGGCCAGGGCCGTCCCGATGCCCATCTGCGCGGACATCGCGGTCGGGCGCGGCGTCGACGACGCGAGCGCGCAGGTGGCCGCCGCCGTCAGCGTCATCGTCACGCCGCTCGGCCACGCGGTCTCGATCCAGAACCAGCCGAGCACGAGGATCACGGTCGCGGTGCGAATCGCGGCGATCACCATCGCCGTCACGTTGGTGCGCGGCTCGTAGCGCTCGATCCAGCGTTCGCGCTCGTGCGTCGCGGTCGACAGCGACGCATAGGTTGCCGCGTATTCGTGCAGGTCGGTGATGAAGCGGTACAGCAGCTCGGCGGCCGTGTCGAAGTCGAGCAGCGGAAAATCCGGCTGCGTTTCGAGCGCCGCGCGCGTGGCGCGGATACGCCGCGGCAGCGCGTCGCGCCATGCAAGCAGCTGTTCGGCCGCGCGCGCCGCGTCGGTCGACGTGCGCACGGGTTCGCCATTGCGGGTCAGGAGCGGCGCGATCTCGCGGAAGTACGGCTCGATCGCATCGATCGCGGCCTGCGCGCCGGCCGCGCGCAGCCGGTTCATCAGCTGGTGCAGCGCATGGAAGCGGCTCGACACGCTCATGAACTCGCTGTTCAGCCGCGCGAGGCGGCCGCTGCGCATCCGCGTGTCCGGATCCTCGAACACGGCCATGCTGCGCGCGGCCTCGAAACCGACCACGTCGGCGACGAAGCGCGTATGGATCGTTTCGATGTGCGCGCGGTCGAGCTTGCCCGACAGGGCCGCCGCGACGTAGTCGACGAAGCTGCCGAAGCGCTTGCGTACCGTCGTGCGCATCTGCTGGCCCGTGTACTGCGGAAACACGAGCGCGCTGACGACGCCGGCCGACACGATCCCGATGATGACCTCGGACACGCGCGTCATGGCGCTCATGAACGCGCCGTCCGGATGCTGCGACGCGGGCAGGCCGATCAGCGCGGTCGTATAGCCGGCGAGCAGGAAGCCGTAGCTGCGGAAGTTGCGGTTGCGCGCGGCGCCGGCCGTGCACAGGGCGATCCACAGCGCGACCGCAAGCAGGAACAACTGCGGCTGCTGCGGGAACAGTCCGACGAACGTGAGCGTCGCGATCAGCCCGAAGATCGTGCCGGCGACCCGGTAGAAGCTTTTCGCGAGCACGGCGCCGCTTTGCGGCTGCATCACGATGAATACCGTGGTCATCGCCGTCTTCGGCGCCGGCAGGTCGAGCCGCATGGACACGCCGGTCGCGATGAACGCGGCGAGCAGTGCCTTGAACAGATAGAGCCACGCGGCGCCGTCGCTGCGGGCCCAGTCGCCGAACGCGGCGTACCAGGCCGCGAGCGGGCCGCCGGCGTGCGTGGAAGCGGAGGAGGAGGCTGACATGGCGGTCGCTCCGCGTTACCGTGCA
>NZ_VWWG01000119.1:0-20594 GCF_011753085.1 Burkholderia sp. Tr-862 | reverse complement strand
GCCGCGGCGGCGCGCGCGAACGCTTCCGCGCTGCGTGCCGCCTGCTGCGCGGCGTGGTGATCGTGGAGCAGCTGATCGACGCCCGCGTTGAGCGAATCGATCTGATCGTTCAGGTTCATGCGTGTCTTCTCTGCGTAAGACCCGCGATTTTAACCGCTGCGCCGGTGCCGGTCCGTCAGCGACGTGTAACAAAGTGCGCAAAGCGGCGTGAAACACGCCGCACTGTGCTATTTCAGGTAGCCCGCCGAGCCGAACCAGTCGAGCGCGTCGCGCAGCCCTTCGCGGTACGGACGCGCGCGGTAGCCGAGCTCGCGCTCGGCCTTCGCGGACGTGAAATACATCTTGTTCTTCGACATCCGCAGCCCGTCGACGGTCACGAACGGTTCCTTCTTCGTGAACTTCGCGACGGCCTCCGCGCCGAGCGCGAGCGGGTAGAGCGGCCAGCGCGGCAGCGCGATCGTCGGCGCATTGCGGCCCGTCATCTGCGCGATGTCGGCCAGCATCTGCTGCAGCGGCAGGTTCTCGCCGCCGAGGATGTAGCGCTCGCCGATCCGGCCGCGCTCGAGCGCGAGGAAGTGGCCGTGCGCGACGTCGTCGACGTGCACGAGGTTCAGGCCGGTATCGACGAACGCGGGAATCTTGCCGAGCGCGGCCTCGACGATGATGCGGCCGGTCGGCGTCGGCTTCACGTCGCGCGGGCCGATCGGCGTCGACGGGTTGACGATCACGGCCGGCAGCCCTTCGTCGGCGATCATGCGCTCGACCGCGCGCTCGGCCAGCACCTTGCTGCGCTTGTACACGCCGATCGCCTGCTCGGCGGTCAGCGGCCGGTTTTCGTCGGACGGATCGCCGGCGCTCGTGACCTTCAGCGTCGCGACGCTGCTCGTGTAGACGATCCGCTCGACGCCTTCGGCACGCGCCGCGCGCATCGTCGCGACCGCGCCTTCGAGGTTCGCGCGCTCGATCTCGTCCGGATCCGGCGCCCACAGCCGGTAGTCGGCCGCTACGTGCAGCAGGTAGCGCACGCCGCGCAGCGCGGCGCGCATCGACGTCTCGTCGCGCATGTCGCCGGTGACGATCTCGGCGTCGAGATCCGCGACGTTCGTGCGCGGGCTGGTCGGGCGCACCAGCACGCGCACCGCATAGCCTTTCTGCTGCGCGATGCGTGCGACGGCCGAGCCGACGAAACCGGACGCGCCGGTGACGAGAACGAGATCGCGGGAGGTATCAGTCATGCGTTTCCTTCAGGGCCGCGCGCGGGCGGCGCGGCGGTTGTGCGTCGGCGAGATTGTACGTGGTCGGCGCGCCCGGCGACGCGAGCGCCGCGCGGGCGGCCGCACCGGACGGCGACTGATGGCCGGCCTGCCGGGCGCGTGTAGGAAGCGGCCGACGCGACTACAATGCCGGGCTTGAATGCAACAGGAGGGCGACGCGATGAGCCGCAATGAACTGGACGAACGGATCGAGACCTACTACGTGCGGGTGCGCGGCGTCGTGCAGGGCGTCGGCTTCCGTCACGCGACGGTGCGCGAGGCGCATGCGCTGAAGCTGCGCGGCTGGGTCGCGAATCTCGAGGACGGCAGCGTCGAGGCGATGATCCAGGGGCCCGGCGCGCAGATCGACCGGATGCTCGCGTGGCTGCGCCACGGGCCGCCGGCCGCACGCGTGACCGAGGTCACGTTCGAAGAACGTCTGATCGAAAGGCGCTTCGATCGCTTCCAGCAGCAGTAAGGCGAAAACAACATGACGGGGTATCCGGAGGCCGGGCGCGGCATCGTGCTGTCGGTGCTGGCGTCGACGCTATTCGCGCTGATGTCCGCTTACGCGAAACTGCTCGCGCCGCTCACGGGGCTCGACATCTTCGCGTGGCGCATCGTGTGGACCGCGCCGGGCGCGCTCGCGCTGATCGCGCTGCGCGGCCGCTGGCCCGCGCTCGTCGAGCTGGTCCGACGCAGCGTGCGCGACTGGCGCCTGCTGATCGCGCTGCCGGTGAGCGCGGCGCTGCTCGGCTTGCAGCTGTGGCTGTTCCTGTGGGCGCCGCTGCACGGGCGCATGCTCGAAGTGTCGCTCGGCTATTTCCTGCTGCCGCTGACGATGGTGCTCGTCGGCCGCTTCTACTATCACGAACGGCTCGATCCGCTGCAATGGGCGGCGGTCGCCTTCGCGGCGCTCGGCGTCGCGCACGAGGTGTGGGCGACGCGCGCGTTCGCGTGGCCGACGCTCGTCGTCGCACTCGGCTATCCGCCGTATTTCGTGCTGCGCCGCCGGATCAACGCCGATTCGCTGGTCGCGTTCGCGGTCGAGATCATGCTGCTGTGTCCGGTTGCGCTCGCGATGGTGTCGACGAGCCCGACGTCCGTCGCCAGCCATCCGCTGCTGTGGGCCGTGCTGCTGCCGGGGCTCGGCGTGCTCAGCACCCTCGCGCTCGCGAGCTACCTGAAGGCGAGCCGGATGCTGCCGATGGCGCTGTTCGGCATCCTCGGCTACGTCGAGCCCGTGCTGCTCGTCGCGGTGTCGCTGCTGCTGCTCGGCGAGACGCTGAGCGTCGCGCAGCTCGCGACGTACGGGCCGATCTGGGTCGCCGTCGCGCTGACCGCGTGGCACAGCGCGATGCTGATGCGGCGCCTGCCCGCGCGTCGCTGAGCGTCGGTCAGCGTCATCTCCCGCGGCACGACGGCGGCGCGGAAAAGGGCTGCGCGTCGCGCGTTCGTCGCGTCGAATCCCGCGATCCTGGCGTCGAACTGGCGACGCACTGACGTCACGCTGGCCGCGTCGCCAGCTTCGACTCGTCGCTGTCACGCGTGTAATCGAACAGAAGATTCCGTTGCATTTTGTTACTTAGGGTATCCCCCGACCGGCCGCTAGACTGATCTGACCGTCTTCTCTTCGTATGCGGCTTTTCCATGAACGGTCATCTCCGTGCCGGGCCGGCCGGGCTGGCGCGATGCGAGCATACGCGTATCGCCGCTGCTCGGCTTCGCCTTCTCCCTTCCGAATTCTCCACCGGTGCGTGCCGCGCCGTCCTCGCGCAGGTGCGGCCATGTCGCTGAGCATGTCGCCCGCCACCCCCGCTCCGCCGGCGCGCGGCGGCCGCCTGATCGAAGTCGATTTCTTCCGCGGGATCGTGCTGCTGATGATCGTCGTCGATCACATCAGTGCGAGCGTGCTGTCGCGCGTGACGCTGCACGCGTTCGCGCTGTGCGACGCGGCCGAGGTGTTCGTGTTCCTCGGCGGCTTCGCGACCGCGAGCGCCTACGGCGCGATCGCCGACCGGCACGGCGCGCGCGCCGCGCAGCGGCGGTTCGTGCACCGCGCGATGCAGATCTATCGCGCGTTTCTCGCGACGTCGACGCTGATGCTCATCGTGTCCGCCGTGCTCGACCATTACGGGATCGACGCGCCGAACCTCGCGCTCGACGACGTCAGCGTGATGCTCGCGTCGCCGCTCACGGGCGCAGCCGAGCTGCTCACGTTCCAGCGCCAGCCGTATCTCGCGTCGGTGCTGCCGATGTACGTGCTGTTCGCGCTCGCGTCGCCGGTCGTCGTGCCGTTCGCGCGCCGCCACCCGTGGCTGCTCGTCGCGTTCAGCGCGGCGTCGTGGCTCGCGGCCGGCTGGCTCGGCCCCGAACTGCTGGACACCGATGCGTTCCGCTGGAGCTTCAACCCGTTTGCTTGGCAGCTGATGTTCGTCGGCGGCGTGCTCGCGCGCAGCCAGCCGTTCTACCGGCACGTCGCGCTCGGGCGCTGGAGCGCCGCGGCGACCGGCGTCGCGTGCGCGATCGTGCTCGGCTGCGCGAGCTACAAGCTGTTCTCGGGGCTACCGGTGCCGGAAGGCGTGCTCAAGCGCGATCTCGCGCTGCCGCGCATCGTGAGCTTCGCGGCGCTCGCGTGGCTGATGGCCGACTGCGTACGCTACGGCTGGATCGCGCGCATTGCGCAAGCCGTGCGGCCCGTGGTCGCGGTTGGCCGGCGCGGCTTGATCTGCTTCGTCGCGGGCGCGGCGATCTCGCTCGTCATCGATTCGCTGCTGCATCCGGTCGCGAACGGCGCCGAGCTGCGGCATATCGGCGTGGGCCTCGCGGCCGACGCTTGCGCGGTCGGGCTGATGATGGCCGTGGCCGGGTCGGGATCGTGGTTCGCACGCTGGCGTGGCGCGGCCGCATGAGCGGCGCGGGAGCGCGCGCAGGCGGCGCGCAAGGGGCCGCGCGGCGTCGGGGCGCTCAGTGAGGTGAGCCGATGCGGGAGCGGGGGGCCGCCGTCGCGTCGTCGGATTCGGCGTCGTCGCGTTCGTCGGACTTCGGATCGTCCTGCTGCGCGAGCACCGCGTCGGCTTCGGCCGCGGCCCGGGCGGCGCGCAATGCGGTGCAGCGCTGCGCGTGCCGGATGTCCGACAGTATCCTCAAGAGCCGAGTCGTTTTGCTTTTCATGATCTTCTCCCGCCAGTGCGCATCGCGATGGAACGGATGCGCCGTTGCAACCAGTGTAGGACGTGCTGGCCGCGCCGGCGGGAGAATGTGGCGTGCATGCCGCACGCCGAGGGATAGTACTTACTGAGCCGAGGCCATAGCCTGCGCCTGCACCGCTTCTTCCTCGCGGCGCTCGTCCGTGCAGCGCTGATGCTGGCGCGACAGGCGGTTCATCATCGGCAGCAGCAGCAGCGCCAGCAGCATGCCGATCGCGGCGAGCCAGCCGAGCTTCTCGAACAGCGACAGGTAGAGCGGCAGCGATTCGGTGGCCGGCAGGTCGTGCGACGGCATCTGCGCGAAGTTCGCGACGACGCTGCCGAGATACTGCGACACACCCGTCGCGACGAAATACGCGCCCATCATGAAGCCGCTCATGCGCGCCGGCACGTAGCGGGCGATCATCGCGAGGCCGAGGCCGCTCACCAGCAGTTCGCCGAGCGAGTAGAGGCCGTAGCCCCACACCATGAACCACGACGACACGCGACCGTCCACCGCGTAGCGGCCGCTGATCGTGAACACCAGGTAGCCGGCCGCCACCGCGCCGAAGCCGAATGCGTATTTCGCCGCGACCGGCAGGTCACGGCCGCTCTTCGAGAACGCGTTGTAGATCCACACGAGCAGCGGGCTCAGCATCATGATCCAGATCGGGTTCAGTGCCTGGAACTGCGCGGCGCTCCACGTGAACAGCGTCGTGCCGAACAGGATGAAGCGCGGATCGACGTTGCGCAGCGCGAACAGCGTCAGCGACGTCGACATCTGCACGTAGAAGATGAAGAACAGGATCACCTGGCCGATCAGCACCAGTGCCGCGATCAGGCCGGCCCGCTCCGAACGCTCCGACTTCGCGATCATGTACGCGAAGATTGCCAGAATCGCGAACGCGGCCGTCCACACGCTCGCGACCGCGAGCTGCTTGTGCTGCAGCACGTACAGCGTGATCAGCGCGAGCGCGACGCCGCCTGCCGCCACGCCGCCGAGGCGCTTCCAGCGGATCGGTTCGTCGTCGGGCTGCGAGCCGATGTGCGCGAGCGTGCGGTGCATCAGCATGAAGTTCAGGATCGCGAGCAGCATGCCGCCGCAGCAGACCGCGAATGCGGTGTGCCAGCCCCAGTGATCCTTGATCCACGGCGTCGCGAGCATCGACACGGTCGAGCCGATGTTGACCGCCATGTAGTAGATCGTGAATGCGCTGTCGATGCGCGCGTCGTCGCCTTCGTAGATGCGGCGCACGAGGTTCGCCGCGTTGGCCTTGAACAGGCCGTTGCCGACGACGATCACGCCGAGCGATGCGTACATGTACGCCAGCGCGTCGTTCGGAACCGCCAGCATCAGGTAGCCGGCGCACAGCACGGCCGCGCCGATGATCATCGTGCGACGGGCGCCGAGCACCTTGTCGCCGATCCAGCCGCCGATCGACGGCGACGCGTAGACGAGCGCGGTAAACGCGCCCCAGGTCAGGTTCGCATGGCTGTCGGTGAAACCGAGCCGGTCGACCATGAAGAGGACCAGAAGCGCGGCCATGCCGTAGTAGCCGAAGCGCTCCCACATTTCGATGAGGAAGACCGTCGTAAACGATCGGGTTTGTGAAACAGGTGCGTGCATCATCAATCTCGTTTGAAACGGACGGCGCGGATCGCGCGTCGCCTTGGGGTCGAACTGGCGCCGTAGCACGGGGGCCGGGTAGGCTTTGCGTCGGCGATGGAGCAGTCGGGCGGGTTAGCCCGGGCCGGGGTCGGACTCCGCCAGATAAGGCGGCGCGCGGCCCCGACCGGCGCGCGAATGGTAACGTTTGCCGGTCCGGTGCGTCGGGTCCGCGCCACTCAGGGAAACTCCCAATATGGCAGCAGCTTTCAGGAACATTTGTCTCGTCATTTACTTGTAAGCTCTGCGCCCGTTCTCCGCAAATTCCCGGAGAGCCGCTTGCAGCTTGCCTGTGAAGCCGGCGAGTCTGGCAAGATAGCGCGTCGTTTCGCACGCTCCGTGCCCTGTTTAGTGCACCGGGCTCGACACCGAAGACGTGTGCGAACCCGAAGATTAAGGCATCTCGATTTAACTTAGTTACTTTCCATCAAACATTTTTTGACGACCACTTTTCGGCCTGCTATGGTTTCCCCCACTGAAAACTCGCGATCGGCAGACGCTGCCGCTCTGGGCAGCAAGATTCGCGCGTTGCGCCAACGACTCAAGCGCACGCTCGACGACACCGCTACCGCCGCGGGTATTTCGAAGCCGTTTCTGTCTCAAGTCGAGCGCGGGCTTGCGTCGCCGTCGCTGACGTCGCTGGCCGGTATCGCACAGGCGCTCGGCGTGACGGTGCAGTACTTCGTGGATACGCCGAGCGAGGAACGCTCGGTCTGCAGAGGCGATCAGTTGCGCTTCTTCGGATTCGCCGATTCGGCGAACCTGTTCGCGAGGCTGACGAACGTGTCCGAAGGGCGCCAGCTCGAGGCGATCCTCGTGCGGTTGCCGCCGGGGCAGAAGCGGTCGGAAGTAACGACGCATGCAGGAGAGGAATTCCTGTATGTGATTGAAGGGGAAGTGTCGCTGACGCTGGAAGGCAAGACGTTCGTCCTGCAGGCCGGCGACAGCTCGCACTATCAGTCGACGGTCCCGCACAGCTGGGTCAACACCGCGAAGATCGAATCGGTGGTGGTCTGGGTCGGTACACCGAGGCTGTTCTAACGCACAGGTATTCCTTCGTTTCAGAGACGGAATGCCTGTCGAAAGAAACGTAAGGAATACTAAGATGCAATACGAGAACCACGGGCCTCCCCAATCGCTGCACCCGTCAGCGTCTCAAGCGTAACCGCGGCATCCGCCGCGCGACGCTCACCGAACAACCTTCTCAAGACTGCCACGATGAAATCCTTGCATGCCATGTCGGCCGTGCTGGCCGCGCTCGCCCTGACGACGCCCGCCGCTCACGCCGTGACCGTTCCGTCGAACGTCGCGCTCGCTCCTCAACAGGACCTGACGCGCCAGGTGCCCGCCGAAGTCGAGTCGCTCGACCCGGCGCACATCGAATCTTGGACGGGCAACACGATCGGCCTCGATCTGTTCGAAGGGCTCGCCCGTATCGATGCGGCCGGCCAGGTCGTGCCGGGCGTCGCGCAGTCGTGGGAGCGCAAGACGCCGCAGACGTGGATCTTCAAGCTTCGCCACGATGCGAAGTGGAGCAACGGCCAGCCCGTGACGGCCGCCGATTTCGTCTACTCGTGGCAGCGTCTCGTCGATCCGAAGACGGGCTCGAAGTACACGATCCTCGTCGAGTTCATCAAGAACTCGAAGGACATCATCGCCGGCAAGGCCGCGCCGACGACGCTCGGCGTGCGCGCGGTCGATCCGTACACGCTGGAAGTGACGACCGACGTGCCCGTCGCGTTCTTCCCCGAGCTGACCGCGATGGCGCCGCTCGCGCCGGTGAACAAGGACACCGTCGCGAAGTTCGGCGACGCATGGACGCGCCCCGGCAACATCGTCAGCAACGGCGCATACCAGCTCGTCGACTGGCAGCCGAACAACCGCATCGTGGCGACGAAGGATGCGAAGTACTGGAACGCGTCGAAGGTCGTGATCAACAAGGTCACGTACCTGCCGATCGAAAGCGACGAAACCGCGATGCGCATGTACCAGGCCGGCCAGATCGACTACAGCTACTCGATCCCGTCGGGCATCTTCCAGCAGGTCAGCAAGCAGTTCGGCGGCGAGCTGCGCCCGGGCCTGCAGCTCGCGACCTACTACTACTACCTGAACAACAGCGACCCGGCGCTCAAGGACAAGCGCGTGCGCCAGGCGCTGTCGATGGTGATCGATCGCGAGGTGCTGACGTCGAAGCTCACGCAGGCCGGCGAGAAGCCGATGTACGGCCTGATGCCGAACGGCACGAAGGGCGCGCAGCCGTTCACGCCGGAATGGACGTCGTGGCCGATGGCCAAGCGTGTCGCGACCGCGAAGGATCTGCTCAAGCAGGCCGGCTATTCGGACGCGAAGCCGCTGTCGTTCACGCTCACGTACAACACCAACGACCTGCACAAGAAGGTCGCGCTGTTCACTGCATCGGAATGGCGCACGAAGCTTGGCATCAACACGAAGCTCGAGAACGTCGAGTTCAAGGTGCTGATGAAGGAGCGGCATGACGGCAAGGTGCAGATCGCGCGCGACGGCTGGTTCGCCGACTACAACGACGCGATGACCTTCTTCGACCTGATCCGCTGCGGCAGCTCGCAGAACACCGTCGGCTACTGCAACAAGCAGATGGACTCGCTCGTCGACGAAGGCAACCAGAAGCTCGACGACAAGGCGCGCACCGCGCTGCTCACGCAGGCGCACGACACGGCGATGAACGACACGCCGATGGTGCCGCTGTTCCAGTACTCGGCCGACCGTCTCGTGAAGCCGTACGTGGGCGGCTACTCGCTGAAGAACGTGATCGACATGCGTGCGTCGCAGGACATGTACCTGATCAAGCACTGAGCGGAGCGATCATGCTGGCCTACGCATTGAGACGCACGTTGTGGGCGGTGCCGACGATTCTCGCCGTCATCACCGTCTGCTACCTGCTGCTGCATTTCACGCCCGGCGGTCCGTTCGATACGGAGAAGCAGCTGTCCGTGGCGACGCTCGCGAACCTGAACGCGAAGTATCACCTCGACGAGCCGCTGTGGAAGCAGTACCTGCTGTATCTCGGTTCGCTGCTGCGCGGCGATCTCGGCCCGTCGTTCCGCTACGTCGACTGGTCGGTGAACGATCTCGTGAAGAAGGCGCTGCCCGTGAGTCTCGGCGTGGGCGGCGTGTCGATCCCGATCTCGATCGTGTTCGGCGTGCTGCTCGGTACCGTCGCGGCCGTGCGCCGCGACAGCCTGATCGACCGCTTCGTGATGCTGCTCGGCAACTTCGGCAACGTCGTGCCGCCGTTCGTGCTCGGCCCGGTCCTGGTTTGGATCTTCGCGATCCTGCTGAAGACGTCGGCCGGCAACGGCTGGCTGCCGGCCGGCGGCTGGGGCGACGGCGGCTGGCAGTACCGGCTGCTGCCGATCGTGCTGCTGACCTTCATCAACGTGTCGCTGCTCGCACGCGTGATGCGCGGCTCGATGATCGAGACGCTGTCGAGCAACTACATCCGCACCGCGCGCGCAAAGGGCCTGCCGGGCTCGACGATCGTGCTGCGCCACGCGCTCAAGCCCGCGCTGATGCCGGTCGTGTCGCTGTTCGGCACGGTCTGCATCACGTCGATCACGGCGGCCGTCGTCACCGAATCGGTGTTCGCGCTGCCGGGGCTCGGGCAGCTCGTCGTGAACGGCGCGATCAACCGCGACTACACGCTGGTGCTCGGCCTCGTCGTGCTGACGACCGTCTTCGCGGTGCTGTTCAACCTGCTGGTCGACCTCGCGTACGCGTGGCTCGATCCGCGCATCCGTTATTGAGCGAGGCACTGCGATGACCCCGACTACTCCCGTCGTCAGTCTGCCCGTGCAGACCGACTCGCCGCCGCGTTCGCGCTCGCCGCTCGCGCTCGCGTTCGCGCGCTTCCTTCACAACCGCGCGGCCGTGTTCAGCCTCGTGCTGCTCGCGCTGATCACGCTCGCGTGCTTCGCCGGCCCGTGGCTGCTCGCGGCCGATCCCGCAGCGAGCGACTGGGCTTCGATCAGCCTGCCGCCGACGCTCGCCAACCAGCACTGGTTCGGCACCGACGAACTGGGCCGCGACCTGCTCGTGCGCACGCTGATCGGCGGGCGCGTGTCGATCGAGGTCGGCCTGCTCGGCACGCTGGTGTCCGGCCTGTTCGGCGTCGCGTGGGGCGCGACCGCCGGCTTCGCGGGCGGCCGGGTCGACTCCGTGATGATGCGCATCGTCGACATGATGTACGCGATCCCGTACCTGCTGATCGCGATCCTGATGATGACCCTGTTCGGCCGCTCGTTCATGCTGGTCGTGCTGACCATCAGCGCGTTCTCGTGGATCGACATGGCGCGCGTCGTGCGCGGCCAGACGCTGTCGCTGCGCAACCGCGAGTTTGTCGATGCGGCGCGCGCGATCGGCGTGTCGCCGGCATCGATCGTGCTGCGCCACATCGTGCCGAACCTGCTCGGCGTGGTCGTCGTGTACGCGACCGTCTCGGTGCCGAACATCGTGCTGACCGAATCGGTGCTGTCGTTCCTCGGCCTCGGCGTGCAGGAACCGATGACGAGCTGGGGCGTGCTGATCCAGGACGGCGCGCAGAAACTGGAATCGATGCCGTGGCTCCTGCTGGCACCGGCCGTCATGCTGTGCGTGACGCTTTACTGCGTGAACTTCGTTGGCGACGGCCTGCGTGACGCGCTCGACCCGAAGGATCGCTGAAATGGCAGCACTACTTGAAGTCGACAACCTCGGCGTGCGCTTCACGCGCAAGGATGCACCGCCGATCGACGCCGTGAGCGGCGTGTCGTTCTCGCTCGAGGCCGGCAAGACGCTCGGCATCGTCGGCGAATCGGGCTCGGGCAAGAGCCAGACCGTGATGGCGTTGCTCGGCCTGCTGGCCGGCAACGGCACGACGACGGGCACGGCGCGCTATCGCGGCGACAACCTGCTCGAGATGGATACGCGCGCGCTGAACGCGGTGCGCGGCGACCGGATCGCGATGATCTTCCAGGATCCGATGACGTCGCTCAATCCGTTCCTGACGATCGAGCGGCAGATGACCGAGACGCTGCAGCTGCATCGCAAGCTGTCGCGCAAGGACGCGACCCGGCGCGCGATCGAGGCGCTCGAGTCGGTGCGCATTCCCGATGCGGCACGCCGCATCCGCATGTATCCGCACGAGTTCTCCGGCGGCATGCGGCAGCGCGTGATGATCGCGATGGCGCTGCTGTCCGAGCCGGAAATCCTGATCGCCGACGAGCCGACCACCGCGCTCGACGTGACCGTGCAGGCACAGATCATCGACCTGCTGCGCGAGCTGAACCGCGAGCGCGGCACCGCGATCGTGCTGATCACGCACGACATGGGCGTGGTCGCGGGCCTCGCGGACGACGTGATGGTCATGTATGCGGGCCGCACCGTCGAATACGCGCCGGCCGATTCGATCTTCGCGGCGCCGTCGCATCCGTACACGATCGGCCTGCTCAACGCGCTGCCGCGCCTGACCGACGCGGACGATGCGCCGCTCGTCGCGATTCCCGGCAATCCGCCGATGCCCGGCACCGCGGCGGCCGGCTGCGCATTCGCGAAACGCTGCACGTATGCGGAGGAGCGCTGTGGTGCAGCGCGCCCCGCGCTCGAAACCTATGGCGCGGTGGGCGCGGTGCGCGCATGCCACCGGCCGCTGGCCGATCTGACGGGAGGTCTGCGATGAGCGTCGAAGCACACCGCAATACCGGCGCGACGGGCGACACGCTGCTGTCCGTCGAGGATCTGAAGGTGCATTTCCGCGTGCCGCTCGGCGGCTATCCGTGGTCGCCGAAGGGCACGCTGCGCGCGGTCGACGGCGTGTCGTTCGACGTGAAGCGCGGCGAGACGGTCGGGCTCGTCGGCGAGTCGGGCTGCGGGAAGTCGACGCTCGCGCGCGCGCTGATCGGCCTCGTGCCGATGACGGCCGGCACGGTGCGCTGGCGCGGCGATGCCGTCGCGCCGGATCACCTGCGCGGCACCGCGATGCGCCGCGAAGTCCAGATGATCTTCCAGGATCCGCTCGCGTCGCTCGATCCGCGCATGACGATCGAGCAGATCGTCGCGGAGCCGCTCGTCACGCACCACGCGGGCCTCGGCCGCACCGAAGTGCGTCGCCGCGTGATCACGATGCTCGAACGCGTCGGCCTGAATGCGCATCACCTGCTGCGCTATCCCCACGAATTTTCCGGCGGGCAGTGCCAGCGCGTCGGTATCGCGCGTGCGCTGATCAGCGAGCCGAAGCTCGTGATCTGCGACGAACCCGTCTCGGCGCTCGACGTGTCGATCCAGGCGCAGATCGTGAACTTGCTGCGCGATCTGCAGCGCGACCTGTCGTTGTCCTATCTGTTCGTCGCGCACGATCTGGCGGTGGTGAAGGCCATCAGCCAGCGCGTGCTCGTGATGTATCTCGGCCGCGTGATGGAGTTCGGCACGCGGCATGACGTGTATGGCGTGCCGCAGCACCCGTACACGAAGGCGCTGCTCGATGCGGCGCCGACGCCGGAGCCGGCGCGCGAGCGTGCTCGCCGTCCGATGCTGCTGGCGGGCGAGATGCCGTCGCCGCTCAACCCGCCGTCCGGCTGTGCGTTTCGCACGCGCTGCCCGGTCGCGATCGACGCGTGCGCGCAGGACGTGCCGCTGCCGGAAGTGCGGCACGGCTCGGCGGCGCGTGTCGCGTGCATCCGGGCGGGCGTGGCGGCGTGAAGTAACGCAGCAAACATAACCAGGCAGGTCAACAGGGGTAGGGTGCGGCGCGAACAACCTTCGCGCCGCGGGTAAAGGCGCGTCCTTAACCGGGCTCGCCGGGGGGCTGGAAGCGGATCGCAACCGGCGTGGACGACATCAACACAAGACGAGAATGACGATGAAAAAGCAAAAGACGATCGGGACGGCATCGAAGATGCTGCTTGCATGGGGCTTGCCTGCGCTCGCGGGCGTGTCACTGACCGGCGTCGCGCACGCCGACGACGCGGCCCCCGCACCGCTGACGGTTGCGCAGGCTGCGCCGTCCGCCGGCGCGAGCACGACCGTTGCGCAGGCAACGACCCCGAACGCCATTATCAACGCCGAAGCGACCCAGGCCGTCACGCCGCCTGACGAGCCGTCGGCCCAGTCGAAGTCGAAGGGCTTCATTGCCGACAGCCATCTCGACTTCCTGTTCCGCAACTATGCGGACGTGCTCGACAGCAAGGGCGGACCGCACCGCCACGCGTGGGTCCAGGGCGCGATGGCGAACTTCGAGTCGGGCTTTACGACGGGCTTGATCGGAATCGGTTTCGACGCGTCGCTGTATGCGGCGCTGAAGCTCGACGGCGGCCAGGGCGCCGGCAGCATGGTGCACATCGCGAAGGGCGGCGGTGGCGGCAACCAGCTCGCGTGGGCGTACCCGGGCATTTACGACATCAAGGCGCGCATCTCGAACACGGTGGTCAAGTACGGCCTGCAGGCCGTCGACAACCCGTTCATGGAGCAGCACGACAACCGCGCGCTGCCGCCGACGTTCCTCGGCGCGACGATCGTCAGCAACGAATTCAAGAACGTGATGCTCGAGGCCGGCAGCTTCACGAAGACCGACGCACGCGGTCACACGACGCTCACCAACCTCACGACGCAGTACGGCGGCACGCGCATCAACCGCCTGACGTATGTCGGCGGCACGTGGGACTACTCGCCGAACGGCGAAGTCGCGCTGTACGCGAACCAGGCCGACGATGTGTGGCACCAGTACTACGCGTCGGTGAAGCACAGCATCGGCAGCACGCAGACGATCAAGTGGACGGGCTTCGGCAACGTCTACTCGACGCACGACACCGGCGACGCGCTGCAGGGCAAGATCGACAACAACGCATACAGCCTGTCGCTGGCCGCGCAGCACGGCCCGCACGAGCTGCTGCTCGGCTTCCAGCAGGTGCTCGGCGACCAGTTCTTCGACTACCTGAACGAAACCAACGGTATCTTCCTGACCAACTCGATGGACGTCGACTACAACGCGCCGCACGAAAAGTCGCTGCAGCTGCGTTACACGTTCTACGGCAAGGAAGCGGGCCTGCCGGGCTTCAAGGCGATGGTCTGGGGCGTGACGGGCTGGGGTGCGGACGGCAGCGCGGGTGCGGCGAACGATCCGAGCAAGTCGAGCATCTACTGGAGCAACGGCGCGCCGGTGCAGGGCCGTCACCACGAGTTCGGCTTCATCCCGTCGTACACGTTCCAGAGCGGCAAGCTGAAGGACACGAAGGTCACGTTCATCGCGATGTGGCACAACGGTTCCATGCACTCTTCGGACGCGACGAACCGCGAGTATCGCCTGGTCGTGAACCTGCCGCTGCACGCGTTCTGATCGAAGGGGGATGCAACGTCCCCCGCGGTATTTCCCGTCTTGCGCGGCCGGCCTGCGGTCAGTTCGATCAGGCCGGCTTGTGCAGGCCCGCCACCGGATCGTTCGCGGCGGGGATCTCTTCCACCAGCGACGTGAGCTGGCGGCCGGTGTCGCGCCAGGCATCGAGGCCGCCGCGCAGCGGCAGCGCATCGGTGAAGCCCGCGTCGAGCAGGCGCTTGGCCATCAGCGCGGCCGTCACTTCGTTCGGGCACGAGCAATACACGACGAACTTCTGCGTGAGCGGATAGCGCGCGACGATGTCGGCGATACGCCGTTCGTCCGCGAATTGCGCGCCGGGAATCGTGAACGGGTCGAGCTTGCGATGCTCGGGCGAACGCACGTCGAGCACCACGGGCGCCGACGCGTCGCCCAGCAGGCGGTCGAGCTCGTCGACGCCGATCCGCGCGGTCGCGAGCTGGCGGATCAGCGCGCGGCGGCGCATCCAGCGCACGGCCGCATAGATCGCCAGCAGCGCGACGATCACCAGCAGCACCGCGCGGCCGAGCCGGCTCGCGCCGGCGAACAGCCAGTCGATCTGCCGGTAGAACACGACCCCCGCGACGAGCCCGACGATCGTCCACAGCGCGGCGCCGAGCGCATCGTAGCCGGCGAACGTGCGATAGCGCGTGCCGAGCGCGCCGGCCATCGGCACCGACACGAGCGACAGCCCCGGAATGAAGCGGGCGACCGCGAGCACGCGCACGCCGTAGCGGCCGAAGAAACGTTCGGTCTTCTTCACGCAGGTATCGCGCGACAGCGACAGCCGGCAGATTGTCTTCAGCGTCGTGCCGCCGTAGCGCCGCCCGGCGACGTACCACACGGTGTCGCCGATCAGCGCGCCGAGCACCGACAGCGCCAGCACCGTCACGAGCTGCGAACCGATCATCGCCGGATGCATCGCGGCCATCGCGCCGAACAGCACGAGCGTCGGCATCGCCGGCACGGGCAGGCCGATGGCCGCCGCAAGTACGTTGGCGAAGACGAGAAGCGGCCCGTATTGGGCGACGAGGTCACGGAGCATGACGGCTGGCCGAAAAGGAAGCGCGTGAGGAGACTACACAGATGGGCCGATTATCGGCCATTTTCAACCGTGCGTCGGGGAATGACGGAAAGCGCCTGACGGCGGCAGGGGGATGCGGGCAGAACGGTGAGCCGAGGCGTTGCACGCGGCTCACCGTTCGACTTCAGGAAGGGGTGCGGGCGAGCGACGCGGCGCCGTGGTTTTCGCCGGGCAGCTCGGCGCCGTGCGAGCGGATCGCCGCGATCAGTTCGGCCGGCGTGATCTCGTAGCGGACCTCGCGGTGGATGCCGGGCTTGCGTTCGTCGATCTCGATCAGCAGCACGCTCTTGCCGTCGCCGGTCGATTCGAGCCGGAGCGAGCGCAATTCGCGGCCGTCGGCCGGGTCGTGTTCGGTGAGCAGGGTCATTGCCCCGGATGAGCCGGTAGTGCGCATCGAACCTATCCTCGTGTCGTGTGTGCCAGATTGGCGAAGATGTCGTTGTTGAATGCAGCTTGACGAAGTTTAACGCGAACGGGCCGCAACACGGAGCATTTTCGGTGGCCCCGAAAAGAGGGCTGCACCATCGATCCTTCTGATGTTTGAGCCGCGCCGGGCGGGCGTTTCAGCCGGATCGGGCCGTGCCGCGCCCGCCGCCCGGCCGGGGAATCGGGCCGGGCGGGCGGGGGGGCCGTCAGAAGCGGTCGGCGAGCCCCATCGCCGGGTCGCTGACCGAGTGGCGGCCCGTTTCGACGCGGCCGGCCACGCGGCGCGAGAAGCTCGCGTCGCTATCGGCGGTGACGACGAAGTCGTACCAGTGGCCGGTCGAGTCGAGCTTCCAGTGCAGTTCCGACTGGCCGCCGGCGCGCACCGTGACGGTCCACGTCGTACCGGTGTCGTTGCCGTGCCCGTGACCCTGGCTATTGCCGTCCTCGTTGCCGTGGCCGCGATCGTCGTTCGCGCCGTGGCCGGACAGTGCGCCGTACACCTCGTTCGACTTCACCGTGAAGCGCACTGGGCTGCCGCCGTCGTTGCGCAGCCGCAGATGCAGGTTGCCGCTCGCGCCCGCATAGCCGACCCGGATCTCCGGGTGCGGCGCCCGCCCGCCGGCCAGCCGGGCCAGGTCGCCGGTGAAGCGGCGGTGATAGCCGTTCGGGCCGAGCACCCACAGGTCATATTTGCCGCTGTCGTCGGCCAGCGCCGCCCAGTCGCCGCGCAGCGCCTTGCCCGGCTCGACGATGTAGCGGCGCGGCACGCGGTCGAGGTGCAGCTTGTCGTAGACGTGGAACACCGCCGCCGCGCGACCCGTGTTCGCGAACTTCAGCGTGACGGTGCCCTTGCCGGCATCGACCTGCGCGCTCGCATGCAGCTCGTACGGCAGCGCGCGCGACGGGCGCACACCGGTGGCCTGCGCGGGCAGCGACGGCGTGGCCGGCGGCGTGATCTTCGGCGCGGCCTGCTGCGCGGCGCTCAGTGCGTCGACCTGGCTTTTCGTCGTGCGGCCCGCGAGCGTCGGCAGCGGTTCGTTGTTCGGCGCGCGGAAGTTGAACGCGCTCGTCAGGTCGCCGCACACCGCGCGGCGATACGCGCTGATCTGCGGCTCGACCACGCCGAAGCGCTTCTCGAGGAAAAGCAGCGTCGACGTATGGTCGAACACCTGCGAGTTGACCCAGCCGCCGCGGCTCCACGGCGATACGACCCACATCGGCACACGCGGGCCCGGACCGTACGGACGGCCGTCGGCCGCGGGCTGGCTCGACGTGGCCGGCGCGAAGTCGTGGTACTCGACGGCGACGTCGGCAGCCGCGAGCGTATGGCCGCCCGCAAGCGAGCCGTCCGCGTTGCGCGACGGCACGGCCGGCGACGGCATGTGGTCGAAGAAGCCGTCGTTCTCGTCGTAGTTGATCAGCAGCACGGTCTTGCTCCACACGTCCGGGTTCGCGGTCAGCGCGTCGAGCACCGCCTGCACGTACCACGCGCCCTGCGCGGGGCTCGACGGCCCCGGATGTTCGCTGTACACGGACGGCGGGATGATCCACGACACCTCGGGCAGCGTGCCGTTGCGGATGTCGTCACGGAACGTTTCGAGGAAGCCGTACGGCATCGTGTTGCCGAAACCCTTCGCGAGCGGGCTCAACGGATCGTCGATCGCCGGATCGTAGAACGCGCCGGCCGCCGTCACCGGCTGCGTGATGTCCGTCGACGCGACGTACGCGGGCCGGCGTGCGGCCGGCATCTGCTCGATGGCCGCGCGCCAGTGGCGAAAGCTCATCATCTCGTTGCAGCCGAAGTTGTCGATCAGGCTCTGGTAGACCTTCCAGTTCACGCCGGCCTGCTGCAGCCGGTCCGCGTAGGTTGTCCACGTCCAGCCCTGGTTCGACGGGCCGATGTCGTTGCCGCCGTTGAACTGGTTGTTCAGCGCGGCGAGCTTCACGCGGCTGCCGTCGGCCGGGCTGATGCCGTTCGGGCCGTTGGTGCCGCTCCAGTAGAACAGCCGGTTCGCGATCGTGCCCGTGTGCATCCCGCAGTGGTAGTGGTCGCACAGCGTGAACGCGTCGGCGAGCGCGCGCTGGAACGGCACTTCGGCCGCGTCGTAATAGCCCATCGACAGCGGTGTCTTCGCGTCGGGCCAGCGGTTCATCCGGCCATGGTCCCATGCGGCCTGAGAGTCGGCCCACGTGTGCGGCGTGCCGCCCGCGCGCTGCGCGTTGCCCTGGCGCGCATCGAGGTGGTACGGCGTGATGGTCGTCGCGGGCGTCGCTTTCGTGTAGGTCTGGTGGAACACGTCGCGGCCGTTCGGCGACGGCACCGCGAAGCGATCGCCGTAACCGCGCACGCCCTTGAAGGTGCCGAAGTAGCCGTCGAACCCGCGGTTTTCCATCATCAGCAGCACGACGTGCTTGACGTCCTTGATGGTCCCCGTTTCGTGAAACGCGGGAATCGCGAGCGCGCGGCGGATGCTCGGCGGAAACGCGGACAGCGCGGCGGCGGCGAGGCCGGAAGTCGCGGTTTGCTGAAGGAATTTGCGGCGTGACGTCATGGCGTTCTGATCCTGTGATGGTGGGAGCGTTCGTGACTTCGTCTGGTTGCGCCCGTGCGTCGTCCCCCCTGGGACGGTCGGCGATGCGTGTGCGTTTCGGCGCGTCGGCCGTTGTCGCGCTCCTGCTGGCCGCACGCTCGTGATGCGCGGGGCAGGATGTCGGCCCACGCGTGCCCGGCGCGTGCCGGGCGGGGCGGCGCCCAGTCTAGGGAGCGCAGATGACGTCGACGTGATGCGGAAATGACACGCGATGACGTGCGGTACCGGTGGCGGTGACGTTGCGAGCGCAACTAATCGGCGACGCGCCGCGAAGATGCCGGGCTGGTCGGAAATTACCGATTTACGTGGCGGGGTTGGTCAGAAATTACCGATTGCGTGAAGCCGGCGTGATGCGGTGTGGTTGTGCGTGCAACTGAATCGCGTTGCGCTGCGACCATGTTTCATTCGTGTGAAATCGGATAAGCTCGATGCGTTGTTGCGTTCGCGCGGCAACGTGCCCCGGCCCGATACTTTCGACTCTACCCAGTCATGACCGATATCACGATCCGGCACAGCGAGACGCACGACGTCGACGCGATCCGGCAAATCGTCGCGCATCCCGCGGTGTACATGAACACGCTCCAGCAACCGTTTCCGTCGCACGAGAAATGGCAGCAGCGACTCGAACGTCTGCACGAACAGGGCGTGAGCCTCGTCGCCGAACTCGACGGCGCGGTGGTCGGCCATCTCGCGCTACATCCGGAGCAGAACCCGCGCCGGCGTCATGCGGCGTCGCTCGGGATGATGGTCGATGCGTCGCATCATGGTCGTGGCATCGGCGGTCGGCTCCTGGCCGCCGCCATCGAACTCGCCGAAAACTGGCTGAACGTCACGCGCCTTGAATTGACCGTATTCGTCGACAACCCGGCGGCTATCGCGCTGTATGAAAAGCACGGTTTCCGGATCGAGGGAGAGGCGCCGGACTACGCGCTGCGCGACGGCGCGTATGCGTCGGTGTATCAGATGGCGCGGATCAAGGGACGGCAGTAATGGAAGGACGCATGCAGCGCGATGCGTCGTTGCGCCTACGGCGCATGAGTGCACGTCGGCGATGCCGCACGTCATATCCATTCGAGAATTCGTTCGTTTTCAACCGGCCGCGTGAATCGTATCGTCGAGCGATTTGCCGGTCGCGACTTTCTGCGTCGATGTCTGCACGACGCGCGCGGCCGGTTCCGGCATGCGCGGCGCCATCCGTCGACGCCTTTCGTTGTTTCGTCGTTTCGCCGTGTTTTTGCCTCGCCGCTTCGCACGCATGGACCGGCCGTCGCTGACATGCCGGCTCCGACCGTCGCGCGACGCCGCATCCCGCAACCGTCTCTTTCAACGGAACCCGCCTCGATGAAAACCGTTCTCCGGAACCTGACTGCCGCCTGCCTGTTCGCCGCCGCGGGTGCGGCGTTCGCCACCCCCGCGCCGCAGGGCGCTGCCGTGTCGAGTCCTTCGGGCGACGGCGCGCATCTGCCGCCCGGCATCGCGTGGCAGCAGGGCGACGTCGATGCCGCGTTCGCGCTGGCGAAGCGCACCGGCAAGCCGTTGCTGCTGTACTGGGGCGCGGTGTGGTGCCCGTCGTGCAACCAGGTGAAGTCGACGATCTTCAGCCAGCAGGCGTTCAAGACCCGCTCGTCGTTCTTCGTGCCGGTGTATCTGGACGGCGATACCGAAAGCGCGCAGAAGCTCGGTGAGCGCTTCAAGGTGCACGGCTATCCGACGATGATCCTGTTCCGCCCGGACGGCACCGAAGTGACGCGGCTGCCGGGCGAAGCCGATCTCGATCGCTACATGCAGGCGCTGTCGCTCGGGATGACGGCCGCGCACCCCGTGCGGCAGACGCTCGCGACCGCGCTGAACAACGGTGCGTCGCTGACGCCGGACGAATGGCATCTGCTCGCCGACTATTCATGGGACACCGACGGCGCGCTGCCGGTGCCGCCCGATCGGGTCGCGGTGACGCTGCAGACGTTGTCGCAGCGTGCGCGGGCAGCCGGCGCGAAGGCGGACGCCGCGCGGTTCGCGCTGAAGTCGGA
>NZ_VWWG01000118.1:0-20756 GCF_011753085.1 Burkholderia sp. Tr-862 | reverse complement strand
CCCGACGGGCTCGGTCGCGCTGCTGTATGACAGCCGGACGATCGAGCCCGTCGGGCGCGCCGCGACGGTGGCGCTCGACGGCCGGAATCGCCCACCGCTCGCGCAGACGTTCCGTCGCATCGGCGGCACCCGCGCGTTCACGGTCGCGGTCAATCACCTGAAGTCGAAGAACTGCCCGCACGCCACGGGCCCGGATCTCGACCAGTCGGACGGCCAGGGCTGCTGGAATGCGACCCGTACGCGCGCGGCCGAACGCGTCGCCGCCTGGCTTGCCACGTCGCCGACCGGCGCCGCGGCCGACGGCGTGCTGCTGATCGGCGATCTGAACAGCTACGCGAAGGAAGACCCGCTGCGCGCGCTCGAATCGCGCGGCTACGCCAACCTCGTCGCCCGCTTCGTCGGCAATGCCGGCTACTCCTATGTATTCCGCGGCGAAGCGGGCAACCTCGACCATGCACTGGCCACGCCGCCGCTCGCCGCCCGCGTGAAAGCCGTGCATGTCTGGCATATCAACGCCGATGAACCGATTGCACTGCAATCCGTGCCCGATTACAAAACCCCGGCGCAACAGGCCGCCTATTACGCACCCGATGCATACCGTTCGTCGGATCACGATCCCGTCGTCATCGACCTTGCACTGGAGGAAGGTGCCACCTGAGCACCGCGGGCACAAACCCTGCTCAACGAAAGAATGGCAATTAGTGCAATTGCATCAACAGAACGCGTGCAACGGCACTATTTACCTGGCAGGCCGGGCGACGCCATATTTACCGGGCTTTTACGTCGGGCAATGGTCTCCTTTATGTCGCTTCGCCCGATCTCGAAATTTTTTCAACCGCCGCCTCACCCCATCGCGCGGTGCTTCCGGGGGATCTTGCCGACGAATTGAAAATTTGTCTCGAAACTCAATTGGCTGATTTGAATCACACTGGTTGCTGGGATTCGTCTTATCTTCAAATTGGCCTGTAAATCAAATCGAAGGAGGATAAACACCATGGCGCTCACTGACTCGATCGAACACAAGCTGGACCGCGGTCTGTCCGAAATCCGTCGCACCGGCCGGCGCGTCGGACGCACGACGCGCTCGGCCGCCCGCGACCTGCATGCGGACGTGACCGACGATCTGCGCGGGCTGGTCGATGAACTGGAAGACCTGCTGAAGAACGATGGCGACGGCGATATCGCCGCGCTGCGCAAGCGTGTGCAGGCGCGGCTCGACGAAGCGCGCAGCACGCTCGACCACGCGTCGGGCAGCGCGGCCGCCCGGTTGCGCGATTCGGCCGAACGCGTGTCGCAAGCCGTGCACGAGAACCCGTGGCAGACCGCGGGCGTCGTCGCGGGCCTCGCGTTCGCCGCCGGCCTGCTCCTTTCCCGCCGTTGAACGGGGCCGGTCGCCCCGCTGCCCGCACCCCTGCCCGGACCGTCCGTCCTCAACCCGACAACGAAGGAGAATCGCCATGCAGAAATCCCTCGCCCTGAAAGCCGCCACCGCAGTCATGCTCGGCAGTCTCGCCCTTGCCGGTTGCACCATGACGTCCGACAAACCCGACAACGCGGCAGCCAGCGCGTCGAAACGCCAGTCGATCGACGCGAGCGTGAACGCGACGCTGTCGCGCCTCTATTCGACCGTGCCTGGCTCGCGTGAACTCGTCGCGAAGTCGCGCGGCGTGCTCGTGTTCCCGCACGTGCTGCAGGCCGGCTTGATCGTCGGCGGCCAGTCCGGCAACGGCGCACTGCGTGTCGGCGGCAACACCGTCGGCTACTACAACACGTCGTCGCTGTCGGTCGGCCTGCAGGCCGGCGCGCAATCGAAGGCGATCGTGTTCCTGTTCATGACGCAGGATGCGCTCGACTCGTTCCGCAAGTCCGAAGGCTGGTCGGCTGGCGCCGACGCCTCCGTCGCGGTCGTGAAGGTCGGCGCGAACGGCGCGATCGATTCCAACACGGCCACCGCACCGGTCCAGGTACTGGTGCTGACCAACGCCGGCCTGATGGGCGATCTGTCGGTGAACGGCACCAAGATCACCCGGCTCAACATCTGACGATCCGGCGCGGCGCCGCCGCGTCCGTTCCCGCCAACGCCGCGGCTCCGGCCGCGGCGTTTTCGCGTGCGCCGCGCGCAGCGGCTATGATGGCGACACCTTTGCGGGCATACTGCCGGTCGGGCCGCCTGCAGCGTGCTTCGCCGCGAACCCGTGACGTTCGCGAGCCGATCGCGCCCGAGGCGACGAGATTCAATCAAACCAGGCATCAATCTGCGCGAACCATCCATGGATAGCGGACACGATCACCAAAAATTCTTCTATTTCCTGCTGTTCGCGGTCACCGTCGGACTGTGCTGGATACTCGCGCCGTTCTCCGGCGCCGTCTTCTGGGGCACCATTCTCGCGATCCTGTTCCAGCCGGTGCAGCGCTGGCTCGCCGCGCGTTTCGGCAAGCGGCGCAACCTCGCCGCGCTCGTGTCGATGTCGCTGATCATCCTGATCGTGATCCTGCCGCTCGTGTTCGTCACGGCGACGCTCGTGCAGGAAATCGCGTACGTGTACCAGGAACTGAAGGACGCGCAGCCGAATTACTCGCGGTACTTCCATGACATCATTCACGCGCTGCCGACGTCGATCCAGAGCCTACTGCAGAAATACGGGCTGTCCAACATCCCCGGCATCCAGAAGAAGCTGACCGACGGCGCCGCGCAGATCAGCCAGTTCGCGGCGACCCAGGCGCTCAGCATCGGCCAGAACACGTTCCAGTTCGTCGTCAGCTTCGGCGTGATGCTGTACATGGTGTTCTTCCTGCTGCGCGACGGCGGCGAGATCGGCCGCCGCGTGCGCCGCTCGATACCGCTCGACGAAGAGCACAAGAACCTGCTGCTCGCGAAGTTCACGACGGTGGTGCGCGCAACCGTGAAAGGCAATATCGCGGTCGCGCTCGTGCAGGGCGCGCTCGGCGGCCTGATCTTCTGGATCCTCGGGATCGAGGGCGTCGTGCTGTGGGGCGCGCTGATGGCGTTCCTGTCGCTGCTGCCGGCGATCGGCGCGAGCCTCGTGTGGATACCCGCCGCGCTCTACTTCCTCGCGATCGGCGCGATCTGGAAATGCGTGATCCTCGTCGCGTTCTGCGTCGGCGTGATCGGCCTCGTCGACAACCTGCTGCGCCCGATCCTCGTCGGCAAGGACACGAAGATGCCCGACTGGGTCGTGCTGATCTCGACGCTCGGCGGGATGGCGCTGTTCGGGATCAACGGCTTCGTGATCGGGCCGCTCGTCGCCGCGTTGTTCATGGCAAGCTGGGACATCTACGCGCGCTCCGAACAGGGAGAATGACTCCGCGCGTCACGGATGACGAATCCTGATCACGACGGGCGCCACGGCGCCCGTTTTCATTTCCGGCCCTGCCACAGTCATCACGCCGCCATGCGGGCCGATGCGATGAGCTCGCCCCGATACGAGCGGCACGCTTCGATCGTCGCGTGCATCGCGCCAGGTCGCGCGAATCTCCGCTCCCGCAGACTGCACAAGCGGCTCGCCGTCCGGCCTCACGAGCGCCACGTGCGCACCCGGCAGGTGCCGGCCGTGCGCATCGAACCGGAGCGTCGCCGCCGTCGCGGTGTCCGCCGCTTCGATCGACGGCGCGTCGAATGTCACGTCGTACAGATCGACGAGCGCGCCCGTGAATCGCACGATGCCATCCCCATTCGCGTGCCCGGCCGCGCCGGCACCCGACATCGCGCATGCGATGCCGATCCCCGCTGCGATGACTCGCAGCCTGTCGCACATGCGCCGCATCGTTCGATCGCGCATCACCGCCGATGCCGCGTGCGTTGCCTTCGTTCGCATGTTTCCCTCCCTTCTCGCAGCGCCAATAAAAACGGCGGCGTGACGCGCATGTCACGCCGCCGTTTGCTGGCGACTACTGTAAGGAGAGCAACCGAAACAATATATGGGACAAGTCCTAAATCTATTTCCGCCTGTGCGAACTCAAAGCGCGCGGGCGCTCACGCGTCGGGATCGACGCGCAGCACGAGCTTGCCGCGATGGTCGCCGTCGAACAGGCGATTGAGCACGTCGGGGGCGTTTTCGAGCCCGTCGGCCACGGTCTCCTCGGCCTTGAGGCGGCCGTCGCGCAGCCAGCCGGCGAGCGTCTGCACCGCTTCGCGGCTCTTGCGGTAGTCGAGGATCAGGAAGCCGCGCATCGTGATGCGCTTCGAGATCAGCACGCCGACGTCGTCCGCCGCGCGGCCGCTGTTGTAGTTCGAGATCACGCCGCACAACGCGACGCGCCCGCCGATCACCATCCGCGACAGCACCGCGCGCATCACTTCGCCGCCGACGTTCTCGAAGTTCACGTGCACGCCGTCCGGCGTCGCCGCCTTCAACTGCTCACGGAAATCGTCGGCCTTGTAGTCGACAGCCGCGTCGAAGCCGAGCGTCTCGGTCAGGTAGCGGCACTTGTCCGCGCCGCCCGCGATGCCGACCACCCGTGCGCCGTGGATCTTGCCGATCTGGCCGGCGATCGAGCCGACCGACCCGGCCGCCGCCGACACGACGAGCGTCTCGCCGGGCTGCACCGGCGCGATGTCGGTCAGCCCGTAGTACGCGGTCAGGCCGCTCATCCCGCACGCGCCGAGCAGCGTCGGCAGCGGCAGGCCCGACTGCGCGGGCAGCTTCACGAGCTGCGCGGCCTGGTCGGCCGCGATGACCGCATAGTCCTGCCAGCCGACGAGCCCCTGCACGAGGTCGCCTTCCGCGAAACCCGCGTGGCGCGACGCCACCACGCGCCCGATGCCGAGCGCGCGCATCACCTCGCCGATCGCGACGGGCGGCAGGTATTGCGGCACGTCGCTCATCCATACGCGGTTGGTCGGATCCATCGACAGATACAGCACGCGCACGAGCACTTCGCCGTCGGCGAGCGCCGGCACGGGTGTTTCGACGAGCGAAAAGTGTTCGCGGCCGACCCGCCCTTCCGGGCGCGTCTTCAGCAGCAGCTGGCGGTTCACGGGTGTCGACACGATGTTCTCCTCCGGTTGGTGTTATCGATTGCGCGTCAGACCGCGCACATGCCGCCGTCAATCACGAGTTCGGCGGCCGTCACGAACCGGCTTTCGTCCGACGCCAGATAGACGGCCGCATGCGCGACGTCGTCCGGATCGCCGAGCCGGCGCAGCGGAATGCCGCGCGCGAGCTTGCGCGTCGCATCGCGTTCGCCGAGCGACTGGAACAGCGGCTCGACGATCCCCGTGCGAATGAACGCCGGGTGAATCGAGTTGCAGCGCACGTCGAGCTCGCGGCGCGCGCAGTCGATTGCGACCGACTTCGTCAGCGACGCGACCGCCGCTTTCGACGCGTTGTACGCGGTGAAATCCGGCTCGACCTTGAACGCGGCGACCGACGAGATGTTGATGATCGATGCGGGATGGCTTTCGGCCAGATACGACAGCGCATGCTTGCAGCCGAGCACGATGCTCTCGACATTGATCGCCATCACGCGCCGCCATTCGTCCAGCTCGATCTGCGCGGGCGAGCCGATCGAGCCGACGCCCGCGTTGTTGACGAGCACCGACAGCTCGCCCATCGCATCGACCGCCTGCGCGAGCAGCGCCTGCCAGCGCGCTTCGTCGCGCACGTCCTGCGTCGCGGCGAACGCGACCGGCGTCGCGTGCCCCGCATTGAGTTCGTGCGCGAAGGCGTCGAGCACCGCCGCGTCGGCGATGTCGGTCAGGAACACGCGCGCGCCCTGCTCGACCATCCGGCGCGCGATCGCGCGGCCGAGGCCGCCGGCGGCGCCCGTGATGTACGCGCACTTGCCTGCGAGGCGCGAGGAAACGACTGTCATGGGACCTGCTCCTATCGTGAATCGTCGTGGCGGACCGGTGCCGCGACGGCGGTTGCCGTGCGCCGGCCGACGGCCGCGCCGTTTGCGCGAGTATAGCGACCCGGCCGCACCGCGCCGGACCAATCGGGCAGGCCGCCGCTGCAGGCCCCGATCGAACGAACGCCAGCGTACGCGATTGCCGCCAATCGATGTAATGAATATTCGTAATGCCCGGTCATAGACACGGCTCATGGCCTTCGCAGCCGCGACCGGCGCGACGCGCAGGCGCTAGCGCAGCGCGGCCGATCACCGCGAATACCGATGTGGCGAAGGCCGCACGCGGGCGTGTGCCGATGACAGGGAACGAATGGACAAGGAATAACGCGCAGGCAGCCGCCGCGACGACGACCGCATCCAGCATCAGGGCATCGATGCCCCGAAACCAGTCGTCGTCAGAACCCGTCGCCGGACGTGCGCATGAACGCGCAGACCTGCGGGGAATGCGTGTCGATCATCTGCTGAAACGGTGCGCGATTTCCGTACGCGATGCCGGACACGAGCAACAGGCAGACGGCCGCGATGCGCGGCGAGAACGAGAGCTTGTGCGTGCGGACATACGCGCGCAGGAACACCAGCGCGACCAGCGCGCCGAGCAGCCAGCCGACGACGACTTCGGGAATCGTATGCGAATGGTCGAACACGCGCGCGGCGGCCGTCACCGCGCCGACGGCGAGACCGGCCGCCACGCCCGGCGCCTTGCCCGGACGGAACGCCTGCCACAGCATCGACAGCGCGACGGTCCACACGGACGTCGACAGCATCGTATGGCCGCTGATCACGCGGAAATCGAACTGCGGGATCTCGACACCGCAGCCCGCATAGAGAATCTTGGTGACCCCGACCAGGCTCATGCCGGCCGCGAGCAGCACGATCCAGCGCACCGCCAGCCGCCAGTTGGACAGCGCGAGCCAGACCGCGCAGGTCAGCGCGACCGGCAGGGTCAGCGCGGCGTCGCCGAGGTTGCTGATTTCACTCCACATGACAAACATCGAACGGCTAGCGAAAGGCCGCAGTTTAACGCAAGCGCGCGACGGGCCTGTTTCAGCCTGTGACAGCCTGTATCAGCCCGCGACACCCGTAATCAGCAGCAGGTTCGTGCCGGTGATGACGACGAACAGCGCCCATGCGGCGACCTGCATTTTGCGGCCGATCGCATGCTCGCCCATCATGTTGCGGTCGCTGACCGACTGGATCAACGGCCACATCGCGAACGGCAGTTGCAGGCTCAGCAGCACCTGGCTCCAGACGAGCAGTTGCCCGACCGACCCTTCGCCGAGCCACAGCACGCCGATCAGCGCGGGCACCAGCGCGAGCCCGCGCGTGATCAGCCGGCGCTGGTAGCACGGGATTTTCGTGTGCAGGAAGCCGTCCATGATCACCTGGCCGGCGATCGTGCCGGTCAGCGTCGAGCTCTGCCCGGACGCGAGCAGCGCGATGCCGAACAGCAGCGCGGCCGCGCCGCCCGCGATCGGCGTGATCAGCCGGTACGCCTGTTCGATGTCGGTGACGTCGTGCTGGCCGGTCGCATGGAACGCCGCGCCCGCGACGATCAGGATCGCCGCATTCACGAGCATCGCGACGAACAGCGACACGCAGGTATCGATCCGCACCAGCGCGAGCGTGTCGCGAATCAGGCCGCGCGCGCCGCCGACCACATGGCGCGTCTGTACGACGGACGAATGCAGATACAGGTTGTGCGGCATGATCGTCGCGCCGACGATGCCGAGCGCGAGCACGATCGCGTCCTTGCTGTCGTGGCCGGGGTTGCCCGGCACGAGCCCCTTCGCGACCGCATGCCAGTCGGGCGGCGTGATCGCGACCTGCGCGACGAAGCAGAACGCCATCGTCGCGATCAGCCCGAGCACGATCGCCTCGATCTGCCGGACGCCCTTGCCCTGCAGCCCGAGCACGATCACCGTGTCGAGCGCGGTCAGCACGATCCCCCACGCGAGCGGCACGCCGAGCAGCAGCTTGAATGCGAGCGCGCAGCCGAGCACTTCGGCGATGTCGCACGCGATGATCGACACCTCGGCGGTCACCCACTGCACGACGCGGCCGAAGCGGCCGTAACGATCGTAGCTGGCCTGCGCGAGATCCTTGCCCGCGACGAGGCCCAGCCGCGCGGCGAGCATCTGCAGGAAGATCGCGGCGAGGCTCGAGAACGCGACGACCCACAGCAGCGAATAGCCGAATTGCGAGCCGGCCTGGATGTCGGTGGCCCAGTTGCCGGGATCCATATAGCCGATCGCGACCAGCAGGCCCGGGCCGAAGAAGCGCTTGAGCTTCATCCAGCGCGACGCGCCGGCGTCGATCGTGATGCTGCCCTTTACTTCCGACGGGCAGAAGGGGGCGGTGGCGGTAGTGGGGAGCAAGGGCATGGAAACCGGGGATCGTGATCGCGACACGGTGATTTTACGGTCTTCCGCTCCATTTTCCCGCGCGGCTCGGCGCGCCCGCCCCGGCTCGCCCGCTCGCCGTCGGCTTTCGCGGGCTGCGGCGCGGGCTGCGGATCGGGCGCCCCGGCGCCGTTTGTCAGGATCCGCTCGCGCTCGGCGATGCGATATTCGGTCGGCGACATGAGGAGACGCTGGCGAAACAGCTTCGCCAGACGCTCGCCGCTGCCGAAGCCCGTGCGCCGCGCGACCTTGTCGGCCGGCAGCGTCGTGTGGATCAGCATGTGGCAGGCGCGCTCGAGCCGCACGTGCTGCACGAATTCGGTCGGCGTCACGCCGATTTCCTTCTTGAAGCGCCGCAGGAAATTGCGCTCGCTCATCGCGGCCGTCCGCGCGACTTCCGCGATCGAAATGCGGTTCGCGCTCTGCGCGCGCAGCCGCTGCGCCGACATCCGGATCGACGGGCTCGCGCTCAGTTCGCGAAACGCCCACATCGACTGTGTATAGCGTTGCTCGACCGGCCGCATCAGGTTGCTGGCGATCTCCTGCGCGGCGCTGTCGCCGAGATCGGCGCGGAACATGTCGAGCACGGCCGCGAACACGTCGGCCTCGCCGCCCTGCGGTTCGAGCGTGGCCGCCGCGCCGCGAGTGCGATCCGTTCGCGGCTGACCGGCATCCGTCTGCCGCTGCGACGCCGCGAGCGTCGACAGGTCCATCGCATCGACGATCCAGCGCGCATGCCGATGAATGTCGGTCAGGCGGCGGCGCAACGCATCGCTCCAGTTGACCGACGCGCGATCACCGTGAAGATGAAAGAACGCGCGCGCACGATGGCCGTGCTCGTCGCCGAGCGCATCGGCGGCGATCTGCACGCCGGACGACGACTGCAGCAGTCCCCCGCTTTCGGATACGTACTTCAACTGGTAATCCGCACTGAGCGCATGCAGGCGATTCGCCAGGTTGAAGGCCTCGCCGAGACGCGCGGCCTGGGCCAAAGAAAACCCCGTACTCAAATAAACAACGACCCATCTCTGATCTGCTGCTTCCACTGACCAAGCCCCCGGACTGTTTCGACTTCTTGTATTACCGTCGAACTGTCAGGCTTATATTTGGTTTGGACACGTGCGACAGGACGGCTATCTCAAAATATGAAGCGACGGCATCTTAGCCGAAGGGGTCCTCTATTTGGCGCGAAATGGCCGACTGTGACAGCATGATGGCGGATTACTACAGGCTGTCGCCGGCCGCTGGTGTAGCCGCGCGGAAATACGCATGCAAGGCGCGGGCGTGCGACGGGCGCGGCCTTGTCGATCCTGGCGATATTCGCGGCAACGCCGGTGCGAATGAACGCACGCACGCCCCGGCGTTCCGTTGTCCGCGCGTCCATTAGAATCGCTCAACGTCCACCACGCCGATTTCGTCCGTGCCCGCCGATCATCGTCTCGACCTGAACCTGTTCCGCGTGCTCGACGCCGTCTACGTGAACGGCGGCATCGGCGCGGCCGCCCGCGCGCTGCACCTGACGCAGCCGGCCGTCACGCATGCGCTCAACCGGCTGCGCGCGCATTTCGACGACCCGCTGTTCGTCCGCCAGGGCAACCGCGTCGTACCGACCGAGCGCACGCGCGCGATCATCGCGGACGTGCAGCTTCACCTCGCCGGGCTGCAGCGCACCGCGCGCGACCCGTCGGCGTTCGACCCGGCGACGCTCGACCTGAGCATCGCGGTCGGCATTCGCGACGTGCTCGAATCGATCGCGTTGCCGCAGATCATCGCCGCGTTCGCCGACGAAGCGCCCGGCCTGCGATTCGTGAGCCGCCGCGTCGCGGTGCACGACATCGAACGCGAACTCGCGTCGGGCAATCTCGATCTCGCCGTCGATCGACGCGTGCAAACCGGCCCGCGCATCGCGACCGAACACCTGCTCGACGATTCGCTCGTCGTCGCGATGCGGCACGATCATCCGCTCACGAGCGGCCCGCTGCGGCGCGCCGACTATTTCGCCGCGCGGCATATCGCGGTGTCGCCGCTCGGCGAACCGCAATCGCTCGACGTGCTGCTCGGCAACGACGGACGCTTCCGGCACATCCAGCTCGTGTGCCAGCATTATTTCGCCGCCTGCCAGATCGCGGCGGCGGGCGACCTGCTGCTGACGCTGCCGCGCTCGTATGCGCTGCGCATGGCGGCGTTGCTGCCGGTCGCCGTGCAGCCGCTGCCGCTGCGGCTCAAACCGTTTCCCCTGCTCGCGTACTGGCACGAATCGCGCGAGACCGACCGCGCGCATCAGTGGGTGCGCGAACGCGTCGCCACGCTCGTGCGCAGGACTGCCGGCGTCGCCGGCTGATCCCGTCGAGCCTCTCGAAGCTCGCAGCGCCCGCGGTTTCCGCCGGGACGGTATGCTGACGGCTCGTACGCCGCGCATCGTCGCGGCCCCTCTTTCCCGCTTACCGGAGACTTGCCATGCCGCTCATCCACGCTGCCGCTACCCTCGCCGCCGACGCGCCCAACTACGTCGTCCAGCTGCAGGCCGGCACGCATGCGCTGACCGGCGACGAAGCGCCGCGCGAAGGCGGCCAGGGCCTCGGGCCGGCGCCGTTCGAGTTCTTGCTCGCCGGCCTCGCGCAATGCACGGCCGCCACGCTGCGCATGTACATGCAGCGCAAGACGTGGCCGGCCGTGCGCATCGACGTGCGCACCGAACTGCACGCCGATCGCGAAGGCCAGCAATACGTGCGCCGCACCGTCACGCTCGATGGTCCGCTCGACGACGCGCAGCGCCAGCGTCTCGCGGAAATCTGCGAGAAGACGCCGGTGACGCTGTTCATCAAGCGCGGCACGCGCATCGAAACGACGCTGAACTGACGCGCGCCGTGCCGGGCGTGCGGGGGCGGGCGGGGTCGGACGGGATTCGCACCGCAGCGCCGCACGCGATCGACGCATGACAAACAAAACGGGCGGGCCGCGCACGATGCGCGGCCCGCCCGTTTGCGGATATCGTCCGGCGCTTACAGTCCGAGCGCGGACAGGTCCAGCTTGCCGTCCTTCACCGGCGGGCACCAGAAATACGCGCCCGTCAGCGGCCGCGTGAAGCGGAACAGGCCGTCGACGATACCGTCGTCGGCGCCGCTCATCCGGCGCATCTGCACGTCGAACGCGCGGAACGAACAACCGAACGCGACGAAGTAGAGCCCTGCGCGACGCGCATCGGACCACGGCGACGAACGGCGCAGCATGAACGCCTCCGGCTCGAAGCTCTCCTGCGCGGTGCGCTTCACGTGCGCGAACTCGGGTGCGTCGTCAAGCTCCTCGTTGTCCGTGCGGCGGCGCCCGATGATGTGATCCATGTCGCCCGACGCAATGCGTTCCATCTGGTCGAAGTCGTGCAGCCATTGCTGAACCGCGACGAAGCTCGAGCCGTCGAGCCCGGCGCCCTGCCCCGTGACGATCGCCGCGGCGAGCGCGTCGTCGCCGGTGGGGTTCTCGGTGCCGTCCTCGTAGCCCGACAGGTCGCGATCGTTCGAATAGCGGAACCCGTCGACCGCGTCCTGCAGCGCGAATGCCGGCGCGAGCGCCCGCTCGATCGCCCGCGCGCGCAGCACGAGATCGCCGCGATCGTCGCCGCGCAGCCAGACCCATACGTCGGCCGGCGTGATCGGCAGCGTGCGGTCGTTCACCGCGAATGCCGGGTATTCGGTCAGGCCCGGCACCGGGCGCCCGAGGTGCGCGGCCAGCGCATGCCCGAAGCCGGCGACCGTGCCGCGCCCGTCGACGAGCTCGCGCAATGCCTTCAGCGCCGTTGCCACATTGGCGTTGTTCGAAATCGTGAAAGTGAGGTATCGGGCCGCCGTGTCGATCGGAGCCAGGATGCCTTGCTGAACGTCGCTCATCGTTTCCTCAGGAATGTATCGGGGTGAATCCGCGGGGCCGCAGCGGCCGGCGCGCAACCGCAAAGTGTAATCGATGCGCGCCGCCGGTCCTTTTCCTGTGCAGCACTGCACCGCGGAACGTGCACGGGGAAAAGGGCCGACACGCGGCATGCCGACCGTATCGACGCTGCAACGCCGCATTCGTCAGACGTTGCAGCGAGTCCGGCACTGCTGATAAAATCCCTACACGTCTTTTCGATGTCCTTTCAACGTTCACTTCAGGGAGGTGCAGATGTTCCGAATGCCAGCAGCCTTCCCGAACGTGGTCCCACGACGCGGCTGATCCAGCCCGTCGTCCGCGCCGGCTCCCGGGTTCTCCGCTGACCCGCCGGCCCGCGCACTTTCCCGACAGCCCGTTTCATTCCGCCCGCGTCGTCCGCGCGGCCCGGCTGTTGCGTTTTCGACGTTCTCCGAACCGGAAAGTCCCGTCGCGCGATGCGCCGGGCAACGACACATGACCAGAAAAACCACCCATCTGGGCGGCCAGGCATTCCAGGCCGTCTTCGGCTTCACTTTCCGCTACTGGCGCAAGCAGCCGGTGCGTATCGCGACGATCACCGCACTGGCGCTGCTCGGTGCGCTCGCCGACGTGCTCACGCCGCTGTTCGCCGGGCGCCTCGTCGATGCGCTGTCGACCGGCCTGACCGACCGCGCCGCCGCGTGGCATTCGGCCGTCGCCGCGTTCGGCACGCTGGCCGCGCTCGGCATCGCCGCGACGCTGCTGCGGCAAGGCGTCTACCTGAACATCATCACGCTCACGCTGAAGATGATGAGCGAGATCGCCGCCGCGTCGTTCCATCGCGTGCAGCGCTTCTCGACCGACTGGCACGCGAACAGTTTCGCGGGGTCGACCGTGCGCAAGATCACGCGCGGGATCTGGGCGCTCGACCTGCTGAACGACACGGTGCTGATCGCGCTGCTGCCGTCGGTCACGATGCTCGTCGGCGCGACCGTGCTGCTCGGCACGCACTGGCCGGTGATGGGGTTCGTCGTCGGCGCGGGTTCGCTGCTGTACATCTCGGTGACGGTCGCCGTGTCGCTCGGCATCGTCGCGCCGGCCGCGCGGCTCGGCAACATGTGGGACACGCGCATGGGCGGCGCACTCGCGGACGCGGTGAGCTGCAACGCGGTCGTCAAGGCGTTCGGCGCGGAAACGCGCGAGGAAGCGCGGCTCGCGCGCGTGATCGGCAAGTGGCGTCAGCGCACGCGCCGCACGTGGGTGCGCGGCACGCTCAACGGCGGGCTGCAGGGGGCGATGCTCGTCGCGATGCAGGCGGCGATGATCGGCGTCGCGCTGCGGCTGTGGGCGAACGACGAAGCGAGCGTCGGCGACATCGCGTTCTCGC
Organism: Burkholderia sp. Tr-862; assembly: GCF_011753085.1. Lineage (NCBI taxonomy): Bacteria > Pseudomonadati > Pseudomonadota > Betaproteobacteria > Burkholderiales > Burkholderiaceae > Burkholderia > Burkholderia sp. Tr-862. Next base: position 7,217 of record NZ_VWWG01000118.1, on the reverse strand, counting down.
TGACGATGTTCTTCATGCTGCAGGGCTACCTGCGCGACGTCGGCATGCATATCCGCAACCTGCAGCGCTCGGTCAACGACATGGAAGAGCTCGTCGCGCTCGAGCGCCAGCCGCTTGGCATCGACGATCGTCCCGGCGCGCAGGCCATCCGGATCGGGCAAGGCGAGATCCGCTTCGAGCACGTGACGTTCCGCTACGGCAATCATCCGGTACCGCTGTACGACGACTTCTCGATGCGCATCGCGCCCGGCGAGCGCGTGGGCCTGGTCGGTCATTCCGGGTCGGGCAAGACGACGTTCATCAAGCTGATCCAGCGCCTGTACGACGTGTCGGGCGGCCGCATCACGATCGACGGCCAGGACATCGCGCAGGTGCGGCAGGATTCGCTGCGCAGCCAGATCGCGATCGTCCAGCAGGAGCCCGTGCTGTTCCACCGTACGCTTGCGGAGAACATCGCGTATGCGCGCCCCGACGCGAGCCGCGCGGAGATCGAGCGGGCCGCGCGTCTGGCCAGCGCGCACGACTTCATCGTCGCGCTGCCGGACGGCTATGACACGCTCGTCGGCGAACGCGGGATCAAGCTGTCGGGCGGCGAACGCCAGCGCGTCGCGATCGCGCGTGCGTTCCTCGCGGATGCACCGATCCTGATCCTCGACGAAGCGACGTCGAGCCTCGACAGCGAAAGCGAGTTGCTGATCCAGCAGGCGATGGAGCGGCTGATGGTCGGCCGCACGACGCTCGTCGTCGCGCACCGGCTGTCGACGGTGCGCTCGCTCGACCGCCTGCTCGTGCTCGATCGCGGCAAGGTGATCGAGGAAGGCAGCCACGACGCGCTGATCCGCATCGACGGCGGGACGTATCGCCGGTTGTTCGAGCGGCAGGCGCTGGAGCTGGCGAAAGGCTTGATCGATTCGCCGCGTCGCACGGCGGACGACGATGCCGGGCCGCTGGGAGAGCCGGCGCGGGCTTGATGGAAACCCGTTCGCAACCGGGCGCGCGGCGCACCGCCGCCGCGTGCCCGGATGCGCTGCGCGGGACGTCGATGCGATCGTCAGGAATTCACCGGTCCGTAGCGCCCGTCATCGACTACGTTGCCGGGCGCCACGCGCTCCGCCGTGCGCTGACCTGCAAACCACTTGCGAACGAGATAAATCAGCAGTACGCCGATGACGATCCCCGACAACACATCGCACAGGTAGTGCCCGCCCTGCGTCGGCGTCGACACGATCATCATGCCGTTCAGCACGATCCCGACCGGGAAGACGAAGCGCACATGCCGCAGCGAATACGCGAAGCACAGCGCAAGGATCGTGTGAAGCGACGGAAAGGAAATGAGCCCCTGGGACGACGCGAATGCCAGTTCCCGGACGACTCCGCTCCGCAACGGCGCAAAGTCCGAAACGGTGGAAATCGTTCCGGGATCGCGAATGTCGAAGTGGAGAAACGCACTCTCGGCCGGCAGCCAGGCGGCAATCAGGATCGACACGAAGACTGCGACGATAAATTGCACCGCAAACTCGGCGTAGTCTTTCGAGTTCGACGTCAGCGTAAGGATGATCGGGACCGCAAGGAGCTGAACACTGCCGGATGCATACGCGAATTGGAGCACGGCATGCCAGCCCGGATTGGCTGTCACCCATCCATACGTTTGCAGCCAGTGAAATCCGAGCGCGGCATCGATCGATACCAGCGCATCACTCACGAGCGGCAGATCGGTTGCCACTGCCAGATACTGAAGGAGCGCGCCGGCATGCGTGAATACCGACAACAACGCGATCCACTGGACCGATTGCGCGACATTCTCGTAGAACGCCTTTCTGGCCGGCACTTTGTATGACGGGCGCGATGCGAGCCAGGACGCGCCGGTGACGGCAAGGACGGCGGACAGCATTTGGGCGCTTTGCACCAGACTGCCCTTCGCAATCCGGAAATCGACGCGGCATGCCCAGATCACGTCGACGATGATCAGCATGATGGTCACCGACCACGCGGTCACGTAGATTTTCCGCATCTTGTTCGACATACCCCTTTTCTCGTTCTTTTCTGCCGATCCCCGCAACCGCTCTCCGCGGCTTCGTGCCGTATTCCGGCCAGCGCTAGAGAATAATACGCCGCCGTCCGTCAGGCGACGCCGACACATCCGGCCCCGACGCCCCCTCCCCGGATCACTTATCATACCGGCCAGGCAATTCGCGACGAAAGGCAGATCATGTTTACAGGCATTGTTCAGGGTGTTGGCGTCATCAAGGCCATCAAGGATCACGGCGAACTGAGGACGTTCAGCATCGAATTTCCCGAGCGCTTCACCGACGATATCGAGATCGGCGCGAGCGTCTCGGTCGACGGCGTCTGCCTGACGGTAACGACCATCCACTCGCCGGTGCTGATCGATTTCGACGTGATGTTGCCGAGCCTGAGAATCACCACGCTGGCCGACCTGACAACCGGCGCCCGGGTCAACGTGGAGCGGGCCGCGAAGGACGGCGCGGAAATCGGCGGACATCCGCTGTCCGGTCACGTCGACTTCATGGGGACCATCCTGCACATCGCGTCTTCCGAACACAACCGGATGATCCGCATCGGCGTGCCGGCCGAATTCAAACGCTATGTCTTCGCGAAGGGCTATATCGCGATCAACGGCTGCAGCCTGACCGTGTCGGACGTCAATCGCGACGAAGGCTGGTTCGAGGTCTGGTTGATTCCCGAAACGCGCCGCGCCACCACCTTCGACGCGAAAGGCGTCGACGACAAGGTCAATATCGAGATCGAGCGCAGCACCCAGGTCGTCGTGGATACGATCCGCGAGTCGGTCAAGGAAACGCTCGGGGAGCTGACCGGCGTCGTCACGACGTTGCTCGCGGAGAAGGGCATCGACATCGAGGAACTGCTCGCCCGGAATGTCGCGCGGCTGCCGAAGCAGTAACGGGCTGCCCTGTTCCCGGTGACGGGCGGGGTCCCCGGGTAGCGGTTCGCGTCGACACGCCCTGCCCGGCAGCCCCGCGCGCCGGCCTCACTCTGCCTCCACCTGCGCGCCCTTCCCCACCGCCACCCGCTGCGACCGATAGATCCCCGCGTGCCCGGAAAACAGATAGGCAACCACGCAGGCCACGATCGCATACACGCCGACATCCGCGCCGAACAGTTCGATCGCCATGATCGTGGATGCGATCGGCGTGTTGGCCGCCCCCGCGAACACCGCGACGAAGCCGAGCCCCGCGAGCACCGGCACCGGTAGCGCAAGCACCTGCCCGAGCGCGTTGCCGAGCGTCGCGCCGATGTAAAACAGCGGCGTCACTTCGCCGCCCTTGAATCCCGACGCGAGCGTGACGACGGTGAACGCGAACTTGCCCGCGAAATCGTAAGCCGGCAGCGGGCCGTGAAACGCGGCCTCGATCGTCGGAATCCCGAGACCGAGATACTGCGGCACGTTCAGCACGGTGGCCGCCACGGCCACCAGCACGCCGCCGAGCACCGGCTGCAGCGGCGCATGGCGGACCACGCGCCGGAACCACGCGGTCAGCGCATGCGTGGCGAACGCGAACAGCCGGCCGACGACGCCGAACGCGACGCCCGCGACGACCGTCGCGGCCAGCCCCGTCGCCGACACGGCCGGCACGAACGGAATCGCATAGACGGTGTGATGCACGCCCCACGCGCGGCACACGACATCCGCGACGATCGCGGACGCGACGCAGGTCAGCAGCGCGTCGTACCGGACGCGGCCGATCGCGAGCACCTCGAGCCCGAACACGGCGCCCGCGAGCGGCGTACCGAACACCGACGAGAACCCGGCCGCGATGCCGCCCATCAGCAGCACGCGCCGATGCTCGCGATCGAGCCGGAACAGGTGCGTGACGCGATCGGCGAGCGCGCCGCCCATCTGCACGGCCGTCCCCTCGCGCCCGGCCGATCCGCCGAACAGATGCGTGACGACGGTCGCGACGAGCACGAGCGGCGCCATCCGCTTCGGCACGAGCGCCTTCGGGTCGTGAATCTCGTCGATCAGCAGGTTGTTGCCGCGCGCGACCGACTGGCCGAACCGGTGGTAGACCCAGCCGGTCGCGAAGCCGGCGGCCGGCAGCCCCCACAACAGCGACGGATGCGCGACGCGCGTGCCGGTCGCCCAGTCGAGCGCGAGCAGGAACAACGCGGAGGCCGTGCCGGCCAGCGCGCCGAGCAAGGCCGAGAGCGCGAGCCAGCGGCACACGTAGCGCACGGTCGCGAAAAAATCGGCAGAAGTCGAGAAAAACATGATTTCCAGATTCGACAGGACATCAAAACCTGGGCGGCAGAATACCGCATGGATGGCCTGCGACCTCCTGACGACCCAGGAACACGCAGGCATCATCAGCCGGGCGAACCGGCGGTTGAGGGCCGAACCGCACGCCAGGCGCCGGGATCGACCGCAGGGAGGCATGCCATCTCCGCTGGCGGCAATTGTACGCGACGCCGCACATCGCACGCAATGCGGCCCCGGCCGGGCCGCCGCGCACCGTCAGTCGAGCGGCAGGCGCGTCACGCGCGAGATCAGCTGCGGCGCGATCCGGTCGAGCGGCAGGATCGCGGACGCCGCGCCGATCGCCGCCGCCGCCTTCGGCATCCCGTAGACGGCGCTCGTCGCCTCGTCCTGCGCGATCGTGTAGCACCCCTTCGCGCGCATCGCCTTCAGCCCCAGCGCGCCGTCGCGCCCCATCCCGGTCAGCAGCACGCCGAGCGCGTCGCCCTGCCAGCCGTCGGCGACGCTGTTGAAGAACACGTCGATCGACGGCCGGTACGGCGTCTCGGCCGGATGCCGCGTGTAGCCGAGCACGCCGCGCGGCGACAGGCACAGGTGGTCGTTGGACGCCGCGAGCAGCACCTCGCCCGCCTGCGGCACGCCGCCCGGCCGCGCGACGCGCACGGGCAGCCGCGTATAGCCGTCGAGCCACTCCGCCATGCCGAGCGCGAACGCCTGGTCGACATGCTGCACGATCACGAGCGCGGCCGGAAAATCGGCCGGCAGCGCGCGCAGCAGCGCGGTGAGCGCGGTCGGCCCGCCTGCCGACGCGCCGATCGCGATCAGCGTCGGCTGGCCGCGCGCGGGCGCCGGCACGGGCGGCACGAGCGTCGCGGTCCGGCTTTCGAGCAGCCGGCCGATCTGGTCGATCTTCGCGAGCAGCGGCTGCGGCGCGGCGTCCGACGGCAGGCCAAGCGCGAGCGTCGGCGTGTCGACCGCATCGAGCGCGCCGGCGCCCATCGCCTCGTAGACCGACGACGTGTTCGCGCTGACGCTCGCGGTCACGATCAGGATCGCGCACGGCGCACGCGCCATGATCTGCCGCGTCGCGGCCACGCCGTCGAGCTTCGGCATCACGAGGTCCATCAGCACGAGGTCGGGCGGATGCGCGACGCAGAAATCCACGGCCTCGTCGCCGTCGGTTGCCACCCACAGCACGCGGTGATCGCTGCGCCGCGCGATCACGCGGCGCAGCGCCTCGACGGCAAGCGGCAGATCGTTGACGATCCCGATGTTCATGCGCGTGCCCCGCCGATCAGGTCGTGCACCGCATCGAGCAGCGCCTCGTCGTGGAAACTGCTCTTCGCGAGATAGTAGTCGGCGCCGGCATCGAGCCCGCGCCGGCGATCCTCGTCGCGATCCTTGTACGACACGATCATCACGGGCACCCGCTTGAGCGCCGGATCGCTCCTGATCAGCGTGACGAGCTCGATCCCGTCCATGCGCGGCATGTCGACGTCGGTGACGACCAGGTCGAACGCGTCGCTGCGCACCGCGTTCCAGCCGTCCATCCCGTCGACCGCGACGGTCACGTCGTAGCCGCGCTTTTCCAGCAGCTTGCGTTCGAGCTCGCGCACCGTCAGCGAATCGTCGACGACGAGCACACGGCGGCGCCGGTCGGCCCGCGCGAACTGGGGATCGCGCGTGAGTTTCGCGAGCTGGCCGCCGCGCACGAGCTTGTCGACGGAGCGGATCAGGTCCTCGACATCGACGATCAGCACCGGGTCGCCGTTCTCGAGCAACGCACCGGCCGCGATGTTCTGGATCTTCTGCAGGCGGCTGTCGAGCGGCTGCACGACGAGCATCCGTTCGCCGAGAAAGCGATCGACGGCGACGCCGTACAGCTCGGGCTCGCCGCCGACGACCACGACCGCCGTGCTCGTGCGCGCGACGGCGGGCTCACCCGCATCGAGCAGTTGATGCGCGCCGACGAGGCCCGCACGCCGGCCGTCGAACGGAAAATGCGGCTGTCCTTCGAGCACGTCGATGTCGTCGTGCGAGAGTTCGAGCGTGCGGCGCACGTGCGCGAGCGGGAACGCGTACGGCTCGCCGCCGACCTCGACCAGCAGGCTTCGGATCACCGACAGCGTGAGCGGCAGCTGCAGCACGAAGCGCATGCCCGCGCCCGGCTCGTTGAAGATGCGCACCGCACCGCGCACGCCGCGTACCATCTCCTGCACCGCATCGAGGCCGACGCCGCGCCCCGACACGTCGGTCACCGCATCGCGCATCGAGAAGCCCGGCAGCAGCAGGAATTCGAGCAATTCCGGATCGGACAGCCGGGCGGCCGTCTCGTCGTCGGTCAGGCGCTGGCGGACGACCGCCGCGCGCAGCGCGTCCATGTCGACGCCCGGCCCGTCGTCGATCACGCTGACGAGCAGCGAGCCGGCGCTGTGGCGCGCTTCGAGCGTCACGCTCGCCTCGGCCGGCTTGCCGCGCGCGCGGCGCGCGTCGGGCGAGTCGACGCCGTGATCGATCGCGTTGCGCAGCAGGTGGCCGAGCGGCGCGTCGAGCAGGTCGAGGATGTCGCGGTCAACCTGCGTACCTTCGCCGACGATCGAGAAGCGCACCTGCTTGCCGAGCGAGCGCGCGAGATCGCGGACGATGCGCGGATACGCGCGCGTCGCGTCGCCGAACGGACGCATCCGGCACTGAAGTGCCTCGTCGTACAACTGCTCGGCGATGTGCGTGCTGCGGCGCTCGAAGCGGTCGAATTCTTCCATGCGCTCGGCGAGCGAACGCTGCAGGTCGTTGAGCATGTGCCGCACTTCGTTGACCGACGTGAGCACGCCCGCATCGAGCTCGTCGGCGAACCGTTCGTACAGCAGATCGAGCGAGCGGGCCGCATCGCGCTGCGCGCGCTTCACGCGCAGCATCGATTCCGCGAACGGCTTAAGCCAGCGCGATTCGACGAGCGACTCGCCGGACAGGCTCAACAGCA
>NZ_VWWG01000117.1:0-233 GCF_011753085.1 Burkholderia sp. Tr-862 | reverse complement strand
AAAAAAAAAAAAAAACACAAACTTGTATCCGACTACATCATATATTTCCGATATATCTAAAAAATCTAATAACACTCGTCTTGTATTGATATCTTCTTATACTCGACCATAGTCTTATCAGTATGACATCAATTTGACTTCAATAGCATATCTGCCGCCTCTCTAGTTCCCTCTGATTCTCATCATCATCATCTCTGACTGGTCACATACACATGTGTTTCTTATCGGTTTCC
>NZ_VWWG01000116.1:0-20969 GCF_011753085.1 Burkholderia sp. Tr-862 | reverse complement strand
GCCGGCGCGGCCGTGCTCGTTCTCGCGGCTTGGTTCGCGCGGCGCAAGCGCCGGAAAGCGCGGCCGGCCGACGCGATCACCCCGGAATCCGGCGGGGCGGCTGCCGTCGATGCCGGCGCATCGCCGTCGCCCGTCGAACCCTTGCCGCCGATCCTTCCCGAGACGCCGCTTGCACGCGACGCGGCGGCCGATGTGAATCTGATCGCGGCTACCGCGGCAGCGGCGGGGGCCGTCGACACGCATGAAGCTGAGGTCGCGTCGCCGCCGGAAACCGCGAAGCCGCACGACGATCAACCGGAAGCACCGTCCGAGCACGCTGCGCTCGAGCGCGACGCAGCGCCGGCCTCGCACGACGTGAAGCCCGTCGCGGAAACGGCCGCGGACGAGCCGCTGCAAACGCCTGCGGCGCCTTCGACGAACGACGCCCAGCACGCGGCGCTGATGCAGAACGCGATCAGCGCGCTCAACAGCCTCGACATGCCGTTGCCGCCGCGCCAGGCGGACGAGCCGGCCGCACGGGAAGGGCAAGCCGAAAGCGAGAAAATCGCAACTAACGGTCAATCCGCATCGCACCCGCCGGTTGGCGCGGGCGATCTGTCCCCGGAATACCCGGCCGACCACGACGACGAGTTCGACTGGGATCCGGATGCGGCAACGCCCGCACCGCACGCAGGCGGTGCATCCACGCCGTCGTCGCTCCCGCCGCTCGGCGGCGCGCAGTTCGGCGCGTTGAACCTGGATTTCGATCTCGACCTGCCGTCCGCGCCGGGGGCCGCGTTGCCCGCGCTGACGCCGGAAGAGCTCGCGCGCATCGCGCGCAACAAGCTGGATCTCGCGTCGGAGTACGTCGAACTGGGTGACCTGTCGGGCGCGCGCACGCTCCTGCAGGAGGTGATCGACGCGAACGACGCCGCGACGCGCGACGAGGCGCATGCGCTGCTCGCGAAACTGGCGGACGAGGCGTGATGCGGATCGCGCTGGGAGTTCAGTACGACGGCGCAGCGTTCTGTGGCTGGCAGGCGCAGCCGCACGGCAAGACCGTGCAGGACGCGCTCGAGCGCGCGCTCGGCGAATTCGCGTGCGTGCCGTTGCACACGACGGTCGCGGGGCGGACCGATACGGGCGTGCACGGGCTCGGGCAGGTCGTGCACTTCGACACGGACCTCGATCGCACGGATTTCTCGTGGGTGCGCGGCACCAACGCGTTCCTGCCGTCGACCGTTTCCGTGCAGTGGGCGAAGCCGATGCCGGACACGTTCCATGCGCGTTTCTCGGCGTTCGAACGCACCTATTACTACGTGCTGTACGTGCATCCCGTGCGCTCGCCGATGCTGGCCGGCCGTGCGGGATGGATCCACACGCCGCTCGACGACGACGCGATGCGTGCCGCCGCCGCGCACCTGATCGGCGAGCATGACTTCTCGTCGTTCCGGTCGTCGGAATGCCAGTCGAAGACGCCGGTCAAACACCTGTACCAGATCGACGTGCGGCGCGCCGGCCACTTCATTCATTTCCGTTTCCGCGCGAATGCGTTCCTGCACCACATGGTGCGCAACCTGATGGGCTGCCTCGTCGCGGTCGGGCGCGGCCGCTATCCGGCGGACTGGCTCGCCGACGTGCTGGCCGGGCGCGACCGCAATCTCGCCGCGCCCACGTTCATGGCCGACGGGCTGTATCTTGCCCATGTCGGCTACCCGGCGGAATTCGCCGTCCCGCCCGCGCAACTCGGCAGCGTGCCGTGGAGCAGCGTCTGGGCCGATCTGGACCTACCATCATGACGGATCACGCCGTGTCTTCTCCGACCTCCGCCGCGACCGGCCTCGCGCCGCGCACGCGCATCAAGCTGTGCGGCCTGTCGCGCCCCGAGGACGTGCTGCACGCCGCGGCACTCGGCGCCGACGCGATCGGCCTCGTGTTCTACCCGAAGAGCCCGCGCGCGGTGTCGATCGCGCAGGCGGCCGAACTGGCGCGCCTCGCGCCGCCGTTCGTGTCGGTGGTCGGGCTGTTTGTGAACGCGACCGAAGCCGAGATCGAGGCAGTCGTGCGCGACGTACCGCTCACGGTGCTGCAATTCCACGGCGACGAGACGCCCGAGCAGTGCGACGCGCTTGGCCGCGCGGCACGCCTGCCGTGGTTGCGCGCGGTGCGCGTCGGCCCCTCGACGCAGGCGTCCGATTTGGTAGAATCGGCACTTCATTATTCGAAAGCGCGCGGCCTCCTGTTCGACACCCTGGTGCCGGACTACGGCGGTAGCGGCAAGGTCTTCGATTGGTCTCTTATTCCCGCAGAGCTCGCGCATCGGGCCGTTTTGAGTGGTGGCTTGAACGCGCAAAACGTCGGTGATGCGATCCGCCAGTTGCGCCCGTTTGCTGTCGATGTCTCGAGTGGCATCGAAGTGGAGGGCGCGAAGGGCGTGAAGGATCACGCCCGGATGGCGGCGTTCGTACGCGCGGTGCGCGAAGCGGACGCCCGGTGATGCAAGAAGGTGCGCCCCCCGAACGCCGGGCGCGCCGACCAATCGAGAGTGACACCATGTACAACCTTCCTGATGATCGCGGCCATTTCGGCCCGTATGGCGGCGTGTTCGTCGCCGAGACGCTGATTCACGCACTGGACGAACTGCGCGCGGCGTATGAAAAATTCCGGAACGACCCCGATTTCGTCGCCGAATACGAGCGCGAACTGAAGCACTTCGTCGGCCGTCCGTCGCCGATCTATCACGCGCAACGCTGGAGCGAGACGCTCGGCGGCGCGCAGATCTACCTGAAGCGCGAGGACCTGAACCACACCGGCGCGCACAAGATCAACAACGTGATCGGCCAGGCGCTGCTCGCGAAGCGCATGGGCAAGAAGCGCGTGATCGCCGAGACGGGCGCCGGCCAGCACGGCGTCGCGACGGCGACCATCTGCGCGCGCTTCGGGATGGAGTGCATCGTCTACATGGGCGCCGAGGACGTGCGCCGCCAGGCCGCGAACGTCTACCGGATGAAGCTGCTCGGCGCGACGGTCGTGCCGGTCGAATCGGGTTCGCGCACGCTGAAGGACGCGCTGAACGAAGCGATGCGCGACTGGGTCACGAACATCGAAAGCACGTTCTACATCATCGGCACGGTCGCGGGCCCGCACCCGTATCCGGCGATGGTGCGCGACTTCCAGCGCGTGATCGGCGACGAGTGCAAGGTGCAGATGCCGGAACTCGCCGGCCGGCAGCCGGACGCGGTGATTGCGTGCGTCGGCGGCGGCTCGAACGCGATGGGCATCTTCTATCCGTATATCGACGACACGTCGGTGCAGTTGATCGGCGTCGAAGCGGCCGGCGACGGCCTCGACACCGGCCGTCACGCGGCGTCGCTGATCGCCGGCAGCCCCGGCGTGCTGCACGGCAACCGCACGTACCTGCTGCAGGACGACGACGGCCAGATCATCGAGACGCATTCGGTGTCGGCCGGTCTCGACTATCCGGGTGTCGGCCCCGAGCACGCATGGCTGAAGGACAGCGGCCGCGCGCAATACGTGCCGATCACCGACGACGAGGCGCTGAAGGCGTTCCACGACTGCTGCCGGATCGAGGGGATCATCCCCGCGCTCGAGTCGAGCCACGCGATCGCGTATGGCGTGAAGCTCGCGCCGACGTTGCCGAAGGACAAGATCCTGCTCGTCAACCTGTCGGGCCGCGGCGACAAGGACATGCACACGGTCGCCGAGCGATCGGGCATCGCGCTCTGACCCGACCGATGCGTGACCTGATCGAACAACCGGGCGGCGGCGCCGCGAGCGAAGCGGAGGCGGGGCAGCCCGCCGTCGCCGTGCCGCGTGCACGGCCGTCCGGGATCGAACTGCACAACCGCGATTTCATGACCGAAGCCGCGCGCCTGCCGGATGCGTCGATCGACCTGATCGTCGCCGATCCGCCGTACGGGCTCGGCAAGGACTACGGCAACGACTCGGACAAGCGTTCGGGCGACGAGTTTCTCGCGTGGACGCGCGAGTGGCTCGAGCTCGCGATTCCGAAGCTCAAGCCGAGCGGGTCGATGTATATCTTCTGCACGTGGCAGTACGCGCCGGAAATCTTCAGCTTCCTGAAGACGAAGCTCACGATGGTCAACGAGATCATCTGGGACCGACGCGTGCCGAGCATGGGCGGCACGACGCGCCGTTTCACGTCGGTGCACGACAACATCGGCTTTTTCGCGGTTTCCAGGGCGTATTACTTCGATCTCGATCCAGTCCGCATCCCGTACGACGCCGACACGAAGAAGGCCCGCTCGCGCAAGCTGTTCGAAGGCAGCAAGTGGCTGGAGATGGGCTACAACCCGAAGGACGTCTGGTCGGTCTCGCGCCTGCATCGGCAGCACGCGGAGCGCGTCGATCATCCGACCCAGAAGCCGCTGGAAATCATCGAGCGGATGGTGCTCGCAAGCTGCCCGCCGGGCGGCCGCGTGCTCGATCCGTTCATGGGCAGCGGCACGACCGCGGTGGCCTGCGCACGGCAGGGGCGCGACTTCGTCGGCTACGAGATCAACGAAAGTTATTGCGCGATCGCGCACGAGCGCGTGAACGCGCTCGCCGCGCAGGCGTGCGCGTGAGTCGCGCCGCCGCAGTGCCGATCGCTGCTTTGCATGGGACCGGAGTAAGCGCTAAAGCGCTAACTCCGGTCGACAAAGGAAAATTGCCATGAATCGTATCCAGCAGACCTTCGCCGCACTCGCCGAACAAGGCCGCAAGGGCCTGATCCCGTTCATCACGGCCGGCGACCCCGATCCCGCGAAGACCGTCGAGTTCATGCACGCGCTCGCCGAAGGCGGCGCCGACGTGATCGAGCTCGGCGTGCCGTTCTCGGACCCGATGGCCGACGGCCCGGTGATCCAGCGCTCGTCGGAGCGCGCGCTCGCGCGCGGCGTCACGCTCAAGAGCGTGCTCGCCGACGTGAAGCGCTTCCGCGAGACCGACCAGAAGACCCCCGTCGTGCTGATGGGCTATGCGAACCCGATCGAGCGGATGGGCGTCGACGCGTTCGCGGCGCAGGCGCAGGCAGCCGGCGTCGACGGCGTGCTCGTCGTCGACTATCCGCCCGAGGAAGCCGGCGTGTTCGCCGAGAAAATGCGTGCCGCGCAGATCGATCCGATCTTCCTGCTCGCCCCGACGTCGACCGACGAGCGCATCGCCGACGTGGGCAAGATCGCGAGCGGCTACGTGTACTACGTGTCGCTCAAGGGCGTGACCGGCGCCGGAAATCTGGATGTTTCGAGCATTGCGGGTAAAATCCCGGCCATCAAGTCGCGCGTGCCGGTTCCGGTGGGCGTCGGCTTCGGCATCCGCGACGCCGAAACGGCGCGCGCGGTGGCCGAAGTGTCGGACGCCGTCGTGATCGGCAGCCGCCTGGTGCAACTGCTCGAGAGCGCCGCGCCGGAAGGCGCCGCCGCCGCGCTGAAGACATTCATCGCCGAGCTGCGCGCCGCCCTGGACGGCGCCGGCAAGACGGCGCGATAAACACAACACAGGAGGCGGGAACGGGCCGGTCGGCCCGCCCCGCCACGGAACAGGAAACCATACACGATGAGCTGGCTCGACAAACTGTTGCCGCCGAAGATCAAGCAGACCGACCCGAAAAGCCGCAAGGGCATTCCGGAAGGCCTGTGGGTCAAATGCCCGTCCTGCGAGGCCGTGCTGTACCGCAACGACGTGGACGCGAACCTGCATGTGTGCCCGAAGTGCGATCACCACATGCGCATCGGCGCGCGCGAGCGCCTCGACGGGCTGCTCGATCCGGAAGGCCGCTATGAAATCGGCCAGGAAATCGTGCCGGTCGACTCGCTGAAGTTCAAGGACAGCCGCAAGTACCCCGATCGTCTGAAGGAAGCGATGGACGAGACGGGCGAGACCGACGCGATGGTCGTGATGGGCGGGGCGATCCACACGCTGCCCGTGGTCGCGGCCTGTTTCGAGTTCTCGTTCATGGGTGGCTCGATGGGTTCGGTCGTCGGCGAGCGTTTCGCGCGCGGCGCGCAGAACGCGCTGGAACAGCACGTGCCGTTCATCTGCTTCACGGCGTCGGGCGGCGCACGGATGCAGGAAAGCCTGCTGTCGCTGATGCAGATGGCGAAGACCACCGCGATGCTGACCAAGCTGGCCGAAGCCAAGCTGCCGTTCATCTCGGTGCTGACCGACCCGACGATGGGCGGCGTGTCGGCGAGCTTCGCGTTCCTCGGCGACGTCGTGATCGCGGAGCCGAAGGCGCTGATCGGCTTCGCCGGCCCGCGCGTGATCGAGCAGACGGTTCGCGAGAAGCTGCCGGAAGGCTTCCAGCGCGCGGAATTCCTGCTGACGACGGGCGCGATCGACATGATCGTCGACCGCCGCAAGATGCGCGACGAGATCGCGCAGCTGCTCGCGCTGCTGCAGCGACAGCCGGCTGACGCGCTGGCCTGATCGGCGCGGCGTTGTGACCTGCGCGCGTCGCCCGGCTGAACCGCCGGGCGGCGCGTTTCGTTTTTTGGCGTAGTGACGGTACCGATTCAGATTTGATCCGATGAGCACTTTTCCCACTCTCGACGCGTGGCTTTCGCATCTCGAACGCGCGCACCCGGTCGGCATCGACATGGGCCTCACCCGCATCGGGCAGGTCAAGGCGGCGCTGCAGCTCGAATTCGCGTGCCCCGTGATCACGGTCGGCGGCACGAACGGCAAGGGCTCGACCTGCGCGTTCCTCGAGGCGATCCTCGTTCACGCGGGCTACAAGGTCGGTTGCCACACGTCGCCGCACCTGCTCGAATTCGCCGAGCGCGCGCGCGTGAACGGGCGGCAGGTCAGCGATGCCGACCTGCTGCCGCACTTCGAAGCCGTCGAAGCGGCGCGCACGTCGCTGCCCGAGCCGGTGTCGCTCACGTACTTCGAATTCACGACGCTCGCGATCCTGCACCTGTTCGCGTCGCGCGGGCTCGACGTCGTGATCCTCGAAGTCGGCCTCGGCGGCCGGCTCGACGCGGTCAACATCATCGATACCGACTGCGCGATCGTCACGAGCATCGACATCGACCACACCGAATACCTCGGCGACACGCGCGAGAAGATCGCGTTCGAGAAGGCGGGAATCTTCCGTGCGGGCAAGCCGGCGATCTGCGGCGACCCTGCCGTGCCGGACACGCTGGTCGACCATGCCGCCGCGATCGGCGCGGACCTGTGGCTGGTCGGTCGCGATTTTCGCTATGAAGCGCAGCCGGGCGCGGAGCGCCAGCAATGGAGCTACCTCGGCCGCGACAAGCGCTATCCGGCGCTCGCGTACCCGGCGCTGCGCGGCGCGAACCAGCTGATCAATGCGTCGGCCGCGCTGGCCGCGCTCGAGGCGCTGCGCCCGGTGCTGCCGGTGTCCGCGCAGGACATCCGGCTTGGGCTCGCGAACGTCGAGCTGCCGGGGCGCTTCCAGGTGCTGCCCGGCAAGCCGGCGATCGTGCTGGACGTCGCGCACAACCCGCATGCGGCGGCCGTGCTCGAGCAGAACCTCGGCAACATGGGCTTCTTCCCGTACACGTACGCGGTGTTCGGCGCGATGCACGACAAGGACATCGACGGCGTGCTGCGGCACCTGGCGGGCGAGGTCGACCACTGGTGCGTGACCGACCTGCCGCTGCCGCGCGCGGCGAGCGCGGAGCAGCTCGAAGCCGCGCTGCGCAAGGCCGGTGTGGAGGACGGGGCCGATTCGAGCGTCACGCGGTTCGCGTCGCCGGCGGAAGCATTTCGAGATGCGCTAAAAAGAGCCTCCGAGAATGATAGAATCGTGGTTTTCGGCAGTTTCCATACGGTGGCCGGTGTGATGGCCTACCGGAAATCGCAGCAACACTGACTGTCGGGCAGTTTCGGACTCAGCCATTCATGGGAATTTTCTCGTTCGGCAAGAAAGACGACGACGCGCCCACCCGGCGCGGCGGTCGTACCGGGGCCTCCCGGAACGTGCGCACGGAGCGCACTGAACGCGTCGAGCGACGCACGCGCCGCACCGAGCGTCCGGAATCGGACGCACTGCTTCTCGATCCGACCCTTCCTGAAAAGCAACGCGCCCGCCGGCGGCTCGTCGGCGCGATCGCGCTCGTCGTCGGCGCGGTGATCGTGCTGCCGATGGTGCTCGATTCGCACCCGAAGCCGGTGACGGACGACATCGCGATCGATATTCCGAACCGGCCTGCGCATCAGGCGGTCGCGCCGCGTGACGACGATGCGTCCGATGTGCAGGCGGGCGTCGCGCACGATGAGCCGCCGGCCTCCGATGTCGCGGTGGCGGCCGCGCCCGCGGCGAAGGATACGGCCAAGCCGGCCGCGAAACCCGATGCCACGACCTCGACGACCACGGCGAACGTGACGCCGCCGAAGCCCGCTGCCAAGCCGGTCGCGCCGAAGCCGGCGCCGGCACCCGCGACGGTCGCGAACGCCGACGCCGCGACCGACAGCGGCGACGCGTCGTCGCCGGCATCGCCGGCCGGTGGGCGCTTCGCGGTGCAGCTCGGTTCGTTCAAGGACGACACGACGGCCCGTTCATGGGCCACCAAGTTGAAATCGGCGGGTGTGCCCGCATATGTCGAGCATCGCAAGCAGGCGGACGGCAGCACGGCTACACTGCTGCGTGCCGGCCCGTTTGCGGATCGCGCGGCGGCGTCCGCCGCGATCGCGAAGGTGCGCGAAGCCGGACTGACGCAGTAACGTGCGATGCTGACGGCTTTCGACTACGCTGTATTGGCGGTAATCGCGTTGTCTGCGCTGCGTGGCGCATGGCGCGGTTTCGTCTCGGAGATTTTCGGGTTGATCGGCTGGATCGTGGCGGTCGTGATCGCGGCACGCTATGTCGGGCTGGTGGTGCCGTATATTCCGGCGAACTGGCCGGGCGGCGCGCTCACCCAGTGGGTGCTCGCGTTCGCGCTGATCGTGATCGGTGTCGTGTTCGTCGCGGGTGTCGCGAACGCGCTGTTGTCGCGGATCGCGCAGGCGACGGGCCTCGGTGGAGTCGATCGCTCGCTGGGCATGATGTTCGGGCTCGTCCGCGGCTGTGTGCTGGTGGTGCTGCTGGTCGCGGCGGCCGGGCTGACCGAATTGCCCAAACAGGATTTCTGGCGCAACGCGCTCTTGCGTCCTTTCGCCGAACAGGGCGTGCACGAGCTGAAGCAGCTCCTGCCCGACGGCATGGCCCAGTACGTACGCGTGTGACGACGCGGTCGGGCAGGACGGAACCGATTTTGTCATCTTGAAGGACATGCCATGTGCGGCATCGTAGGTGTTATCTCCCAATCCCCGGTCAATCAGCTGATCTATGACAGCCTGCTGCTGCTGCAGCATCGCGGTCAGGACGCAGCGGGCATCGCGACGGCGGACGGCAGCAATTTCCACATGTACAAGGCGAACGGCATGGTGCGCGACGTGTTCCGCACGCGCAACATGCGCAGCCTGCCCGGCACCTTCGGCATCGGCCAGGTCCGCTATCCGACGGCCGGCTCGGCGTCGAGTGAAGCCGAGGCGCAGCCGTTCTACGTGAACGCGCCGTTCGGGATCATCCTCGCGCACAACGGCAACCTGACGAACTGGGAACAGCTGAAGGACGAGATGTTCCGGATCGATCGCCGGCACATCAACACCAATTCCGACAGCGAGGTGCTGCTCAATGTGTTCGCGCACGAGCTGCAACTGTCGACGACGGGCCTCGAGCTCGATCCGGCCGCCGTATTCAAGGCGGTCGCGGGCGTGCATCGCCGCCTGGAGGGTTCGTACGCGATCGTGTCGCTGATCGCCGGCTACGGCCTGCTCGCGTTCCGCGATCCGTTCGGCATCCGCCCGCTGTGCCTCGGCAAGCTCGAAACCGAACACGGCACCGAATGGATGGTCGCGTCGGAGTCGGTGGCGGTCGAAGGCATCGGTTTCGAATTCGTGCGCGACGTGCAGCCGGGCGAAGCGATCTTCATCGACAAGGCCGGCAACTTCCACAGCCAGCAATGCGCGGAGCAGCCGACGCTGAATCCGTGCATGTTCGAGTACGTGTATCTCGCCCGTCCGGATTCGTGCCTCGACGGCGTGCCCGTCTACAACGTGCGCCTGCGCATGGGCGACTATCTCGCCGAGAAGATCAAGCGCGAGCTGCCGAACGTGCCGATCGACGTCGTGATGCCGATTCCCGATTCGTCGCGTCCGGCGGCGATGCAGGTCGCCGCGAAGCTCGGCGTCGAGTATCGCGAAGGCTTCTTCAAGAACCGCTACGTCGGCCGTACCTTCATCATGCCGGGTCAGGCCGTGCGCAAGAAGTCGGTGCGCCAGAAGCTCAATGCGATGAGCATCGAGTTCAAGGACAAGAACGTGCTGATCGTCGACGACTCGATCGTGCGCGGCACGACCTCGCACGAGATCGTGCAGATGGCGCGCGATGCGGGCGCGAAGTCGGTGATCTTCGCGTCGGCGGCGCCGCCCGTGAAGTTCCCGAACGTGTACGGCATCGACATGCCGACGCGCGGCGAACTGGTCGCACACGGCCGCACCGACGACGAAGTCGCGAAGATCATCGGCGCCGACTACCTGATCTACCAGGACGTCGACGACCTGCGCCGCGCGGTGCGCGACATCAACCCGAAGCTCGAACGCTTCGAGGCGTCGTGCTTCGACGGCAACTACATCACCGGCGCCGTGACGCCCGAGTACCTCGATGCGATCGAGCGCGCACGCCTTGCCCCGGCGTCGCAGGCCGATCGCGACACGGCGGGCGACACCGCGCGTTCGCAGATGAACCTGCAGCTGTCGGTCGAGTGATGCCGGCGCACGCTTCCAACGAAGCGTGCTAGGATGTGGCCTTGCGTCGATTTGATTCAGCTTGCGGACGCGGGGCGACTTCCCAAATCAGCTAAAGCGAAGGCCGGCGAGAGCCGGCCCGAGTCGATCGCTGTCGTACCGCACCGAAGCCCGCTGATGCCGACGCATAGCGGGCTTTTTGTTTTGGCCTGGTTTTTGGCTGGGTTCGCGCCCGATGCATGACCCGCGGCGCGGCCCTCGAATACGGAAAACGGAACATGGACGACTCCCTCAATTTCGACACGCTCGCCGTGCGCGCGGGCACGCTGCGCAGCAGCGACTTCAACGAGCACTCGGAAGCGCTGTTCCTCACGTCGAGCTTTTGCTTCACGAGCGCGGCCGAGGCCGCCGAGCGCTTCGCGAATTCGGAAGACTATTTCACCTATTCGCGCTTCACGAACCCGACCGTCACCATGTTCCAGGATCGTCTCGCCGCGCTCGAAGGCGGCGAGGCCTGCATCGCGACGGCGTCGGGCATGGCCGCGATCATGTCGGTCGTGATGTCCACGCTGGAGGCGGGCGATCACCTGGTCAGCTCGCGCAGCCTGTTCGGCTCGACGCTCGGGATGTTCTCGCAGATCTTCAGCAAGTTCGGCATCACGACGACCTTCGTCGACCCGACCGACCTGAACGCATGGCAGGAAGCGGTGCGGCCCGAAACGAAGATGTTCTTCCTCGAAACGCCGTCGAACCCGCTGACCGAACTCGCCGACATCGAGGCGATCGGCAAGATCGCGAAGGCGGCGAACGCGCTGTTCGTCGTCGACAACTGTTTCTGCAGCCCGGTGCTGCAGCAGCCGCTGAAGCTTGGCGCGGACGTCGTGATGCATTCGGCGACGAAATTCCTCGACGGGCAGGGCCGCGTGCTCGGCGGCGCGCTGGTCGGCTCGAAGGCATTCATCATGGGCAAGGTGTTCCCGTTCGTGCGCAGCGCGGGCCCGACGTTGTCGGCGTTCAACGCGTGGGTGCTGCTGAAGGGGATGGAAACGCTGTCGCTGCGCGTCGAGAAGCAGTCGGAGAACGCGCTGGAAATCGCGCGCTGGCTCGATTCGCATCCGGCCGTCGCGCGCGTGTTCTATCCGGGGCTCGAATCGCATCCGCAGCATGAACTCGCGAAGCGCCAGCAGAAGGCGGGCGGCGCGATCGTCTCGTTCGAGCTGAAGGGCGACACGCCGGAGCAGCAGCGCGCGAACGCGTGGCGCGTGATCGACAGCACGAAGCTGATCTCGATCACCGGCAACCTCGGCGATACGCGCACGACGATCACGCATCCGGCGACGACGACGCACGCGCGCATCACGCCGGAAGCGCGTGCGGCCGCGGGCATCACCGAAGGGCTGATCCGCCTCGCGGTCGGCCTGGAGAATGCGGGCGACCTGCGCCGCGATCTCACGCGCGGCCTCGAGGGCTGAGCGCGGCGGCAGTTTTTTTCACGGCCGACATGACAACTGGCCGCTCGATAGAGCGGCCCGTTGTCTTTTGACCGGCGACGCGCGCGTTGCCGGAATCAGCCGGCCTGCCCGGGCTGCCCCTGCACGTCGCGCATCGCTTCCATCATCCAGCGCAGCGTGTCGTCGAGCGGCGTCACGGGCAGTTCGCCCACCGCGCGCCGCAGCTTGTCGCGCGACCCGCTCAGGCTCTTGACTTCGTTGTGCCGCACGAAACGCGGATCGATCGTCACGTCGATCACGTAGCCGGCGATCCGCGCCAGCATCGCCAGCACTTCCTTCAGCGAATACGCGCGCTCCGAGCAGACGTTGAACGTCTCGCCGGCCGGTGCCGCCTCGAGCAGCTTCAGGTAGGCGGCCGTCACGTCGCGTACGTCGGAGAAATCGCGGCTCACGTCGAGATTGCCGAGCGAGATGCGCGGGGCGTTGCGCGCATAGTGCGACACGAGCTTCGGCAGCAGATAGGCGTCGTCCTGGCCGACGCCGGTGTAGTTGAACGGCCGTACGATCACGATCGGCAGCCGGTCGGCCCACAGCTTCGCCGCGTATTCCATCGCGAGCTTGCTGACCGCGTAGTCGTTCGCGGGCGCGGGCGAGACCGCTTCATCGAGCACGCCGGCCGTCGAATTGCCGTAGATGTTCGCGCTGCTGGCGAGCAGTACCGCGGACGGACGGTGGTCGAGGCCCGCGAGCGCGGCCAGCAGGTTGCGCGTGCCGACGATGTTGACCGCGTAGGTTTGCGACGGCTCGTCCTGCGCGACATGCGCACGCGCGGCGAGATGCACGACCGCATCGGGCCGCGCATCGGCCGCCGCCGCCCGCATCGCGTTCGCATCGAGCAGGTCGACCGGCAGCAGCGTGCAGTTCGCGAACGCCGGATCGTCCGGCCGCGCCGCGCCGGGCGCCACGGTGCCCCACACGTCGTAGCCGGCGGCTTCGAGGCGCTGCGCCATGTAGCGGCCGGTGAAGCCCGTCAGGCCCGTGACGAACGCACGGCGCGACGGGCGTCCGGCTTCAGTACGTGTCATGGTGACGATTCCGCGTCAGATCGGCTTCGACCATCATCTGGCAGAGCTGTTCGAGCGTCGTCTCCGGCGCCCAGCCCAGCTTGCTTTTTGCCTTGTCGGCGCAGCCGATCAGCAGGTCGACTTCGGCGGGGCGGTAGAACTTCGGGTTCACTTCGACGAGCACGTTGCCGTTCGACGCGTCGATGCCGCGCTCCTGCTCGCCCTTGCCGGTCCATTCGAGCTGGTAACCGGCGGCCGCGAACGCCATCCGCACGAAGTCGCGCACGGTCTCGGTGCGGTTGGTCGCGAGGACGTAGGTGTCGGGTTCGTCGACCTGCAGCATCCGCCACATCCCTTCGACGTACTCGAGCGCGAAGCCCCAGTCGCGCTTCGCGTCGAGGTTGCCGAGCTCGAGCTTGGTCGCCTTGCCGAGCTGGATCTTCGCGACGGTGTCGGTGATCTTGCGCGTGACGAACTCGCGGCCGCGCAGCGGCGATTCGTGGTTGAACAGGATGCCGCTGCAGCCGAACAGATCGTAGGACTCGCGGTAGTTCACGGTCATCCAGTGCGCGTACAGCTTCGCGACGCCGTACGGGCTGCGCGGGTAGAACGCGGTCGTTTCCGTCTGCGGGATCGACTGCACCTTGCCGAACATCTCGGACGTCGACGCCTGGTAGAAGCGCGTCTTCGGGCTCACCACGCGAATCGCCTCGAGCAGGTTCAGCGGGCCGATGCCCGTGACTTCGGCGGTCGTCGCCGGCTGGTCGAACGACACGCCGACGAAGCTCTGCGCGGCCAGGTTGTACAGCTCGTCGGGTTGCGTGCGTTCGAGCAGCCGCAGGCTGGAGCCGGCATCCGTCAGGTCGTGCTCGACGAGCGACAGGTTCGGGTGCGTGTCGACGCCGAGTTCGGCGATGCGCCAGAAGTTCACCGAGCTGGTGCGGCGATAGGTGCCCGTGACCTCGTAGCCCTTGTCGAGCAGCAGCTTGGTCAGATAGGCGCCGTCCTGCCCCGTGATCCCCGTGATGATGGCCTTCTTGCGGTTTTGGCTCATGGCAATGTCCTGGTCGAAACGATGGATTGAGAAAGTCAGGCGGTCGTGCGCGCGGCGGCCGGCAGCGCGTTGCGCGCCGGGCCGCGAGTCAGGCGCCGTTCGAAGCCGTACCAGCTGAGCGTGGCGTAGGCGAGCGTGATCGCGAGGGCGAGCGCGGCCGTGACGAAGCGGTTCAGGTGCAGCGGCCAGAGCGCATACAGCACGCTCAGGTGAATCAAGTAGACGGTGTAGCTGACAGTGCCGACGTACACGAGCAGCGGATTGGTCAGCACGCGCTGCACGAGGCCGCGTCCGCGCAGCGCGATGACGACGATCGACGTGCACAGCAGCAGCGAGATGCTGTAGAGCGCGGCATTCGACATCGGCGTGTTCGCCGCGCGAAAACGCGGGAACGACAAGTGCAGCCAGCCGAGAATCGCGAGCGACACGAGCGCGCCGACGATCGCGAGCGGATAGAACGGTTCCAGCGCGCGCCGGTCGCGGCGCAGCACGATCGCGAGCAGCGCGCCCGCGGCGAGCAGGTCCATCCGGAACGGCGTCAGGTAGTAGATCGGCCAGAACGAATCGAACCACGGCGTCGCGATCGCGCGCAGCACGGGAGCCGCGACGATCAGCGCGGCGGCGATCCACAGCAGCGCGCGCTCCGAACACCACAGCACGACGAACGGCCAGAAGATGTAGAACTGCTCCTCGACGGCGAGCGACCACAGCACGTTCAGGCTGTCGTGCCCGATGCTGCCGAGCGACAGCCCGATATTGGTCGAGAAGAACGCGAACCACGGCCAGTGCGGCAGCCAGCTCGCGCCGAACAGCAGCGTCGACACGACGAGCAGCAGCACGTACGGCGGCAGGATCCGGCGCACGCGGCGTGCGTAGAAGTGGCTGAAATACGACTGCCCGCGCGCCTTGCGATCGAGCAGGATGCCCGTGATCAGCAGGCCGCTCAGCACGAAG
This sequence comes from Burkholderia sp. Tr-862, assembly GCF_011753085.1. Classification (NCBI taxonomy): domain Bacteria; kingdom Pseudomonadati; phylum Pseudomonadota; class Betaproteobacteria; order Burkholderiales; family Burkholderiaceae; genus Burkholderia; species Burkholderia sp. Tr-862. The sequence continues at coordinate 5,691 of NZ_VWWG01000116.1, read as the reverse complement.
AACAGGTCGACGCCCATCCAGAGCGGCGCCTTCAGCGCGTGTTGCAGGAACACGGCGCCGACGGCGATCGCGCGCAGCCCGTCGAGCTGCACGATGCGGCCGTGTTGCGGCGGGGCGAGGTCGGCGGTGCGCGAGATGCCCGTCATCGCGCCGCTCCTTCGCGACGCGCGGCCGGTGCCGTGGCGCGTCGTGCATCCGATGCGTGAACGTAATGCATGCCTTTTGAATGAAATATTGAATCGAAATCGATTCTAGGGAAAAGAAATCGGCAAAAAAACGCGTGTCATTTATCCGCCGAAAAACATTCAAATGCCGATCGTTTCAATCGCGACATGAAAGGTTTGCAGGCCGGGCGCTCCGTCGGGCGGGCGGGAGCGGCATTTTCTACGGGTTGGCGCGTGAAAGGCGGTCGTTATTTCCGTTTTGCGGCGGCTATTTCCCGTTGTTCCGGCGCGATATTTCACGCGGAAACATCCCCAAATATTTCCAAATTTCTTGTGATTATTTTTGCTTGTAACCTGCATCGCGACGTTTGAAACCCATTTAGTGACAGGGCATCCGGGCTGGCAGTCCGCCGCGGTGCCCGTTGCTTTTGCATCGAGTCTGGAGAGCGCATTGCGACGTCTGATTCTGGTTGGCATGACGGTATGCGCGGCGCTGTCCGCGAGCGCCGCCCCGGCTGAAACCGTGTTGCCCGCGACCACGTCGTGGATCGGCAACACGTTCGGCTATGGCGACGGCAGCTGGACGCAGATCGACATTCGCGCGATCGCGGTGACGCCCGACGGCAAGGTGTATACGAACGCGCCGTGGGACGAGAGCGGCGCCGAGGCGAGCGTCTACCAGGACGGCAAGATGCTCGGCTTCGCCGGCGGCACGCACGGCTGGGGCAACCTCGGCGGCAACGCGGTCGCGGTGAACGGCAAGTACGCGTACGTCGCGATCGGCGTCGGCAACGAACGCGGCCATCTGCAGTCGCCCGGCATCTGGCCGGACAAGGGCAAGCAGTGGTTCGGCATTTCGCGGCGCACGATCGGCGACATGAAGCAGCCGGCGCCGTTTCGCGCGGCGCCGCAGGTCGCGCCGGGCGGGCGCGCCGATGCCGGCCGCGCACGGATGGCCGCGAGCTTCATGGTGATGAACGAGGTGGAGGCCCCCGCACGCTCGGAAGTGGGCGAGGCGAAGGCCGAAGTGGGCGGCCTCGCGGCGGACGACAAGACGCTGTTCGCGACGAACCCGTCGCATGACGAAGTTGACGTGTTCGACGCCGAGACGATGCAGAAGAAGGGCACGTGGAGTGCGCACGAGCCGGGCCGCATCGCGCTGGCCGGCGACGGCACGCTCTGGCTGCTCACCGACACGATCAGCGGGCCCGCGCACCTCGTGCACGTGCGCGCGGACGGCCGCAAGCTCGACGACGCGCCCGCGCTGCCCGAAGGCACCGAAGCGGTGGACGTGGCGGTCGATGCGAAAGGGCGCGTGCTGGTGGCGGACAACGGTGCGCGCCAGCAGGTGCTGATCTTCTCGAAAGGCGGCAAGGGCTATGCGCCGTCCGGCACGCTCGGCGAGCGCGGCGGGATCTTCGCGGGCCCGGTGCCGGGCCGCCCCGGGCCGCAGCGCTTCAACGGGCTGACGGGCGTGGGCGTCGATCGCGCGGGCAACGTGTACGTGTCGATGAACGGCATCGGGCCGCGTCACGACACGATCGGCGCGGGGCTCGGCGCGGTGCTCGAGAGCTACACGCCGGACGGCAAGCTGCGCTGGCAGGTGCAGGGGCTGCTGTTCGTCGACGGCGCGTGGCTCGATCCCGCCCGGCCGAACAGTGTGTATACGGGCAACAAGCGCTTCGAGCTCGACCTGTCGAAGCCGCCGGGCCAGGACTGGAAATATGCCGGATTCCTGTCGAACCGCTTCAAGTATCCGGACGATCCCGTGTTCCACACGGACCAGTATCCCGGCATGCCGTTCGCGCGGCGCGTCGACGGCCGCACGTTCCTGTACCTGACCGACATGTACGCCGACCACCTGAAGATCTACCGCTTCGACGCGAAGCGCGACGGCGAGGTCGCGATTCCGTCGGGCCTGATCGCGGGTCGCGCGCGGCCGGTGGACAAGGTGCCGAACAAGCCGCCGGGCGGCGACTGGATCTGGCGCGACGCGAACGGCAACGGCCGGCTCGACGCCGACGAATTCACGATCAACACGACCGGCAAGGCAAAGGCGGGCGGCTGGGGCTGGTGGGTCGACACGAAGGGCGACATCTGGCGCACGAGCGACGTGCGCGGGATCCATCGCTTCAGCTACGGCGGCGTCGACAAGGCCGGCAACCCGATCTACTCGTACGACAAGGTCACGACCTATCCGATGCCGCAGCCGTTCACGCAGCTGCGCCGTTCGATCTACGAGCCGCAGACGGACACGCTGTACGTGACGGGATACACGGCCGACGCGCCGCCGCAGCCGGGCATCAACAAGGAAGTCGGCCGCGTGCTGGTGCGCTTCGACAAGTGGTCGACCGGCTCGCCGGTCGTGCGCTACCAGGTGGCGCTGCCGTGGCAGCTCGATGCGAAGCCGATCCTCGACCTGATCGGGATCACCGTCGAGGGCCGCTACATCTTCACGGTGGAGCCGGTCGGCAAGATCCACGTGTATGACAAGGAAACCGGCAAGGAAGTCGGCGTGATGAGCCCGGGCGCCGAGGTCGGCAAGGCGTCGGGCTGGGTCGACGTGCCGTTCGGCATCAGCGCATTCCGGCGCGAGAACGGCGAATACCTGGTGTTCGTCGAGGAAGACGCGCGCGGCAAGGTGCTGATGTATCGCTGGAAACCGTGACGGGGCGCACCGGCGTCGTCGCCACACAAGGCACAAGCATGGACAAAGGCATACTCAAGAACGTTTCGATCAACTTCATCGGGCTGATCCTGCCGACCTTCGTGTCGCTGGTGACGGTGCCTGCCTATATTCACGCGCTGGGTGTCGAACGCTACGGCGTCGTCAGCCTCGTGTGGACGCTGATCGGCTATTTCGGGATCCTCGATCTCGGGATGAGCATGGCCGCGCAGAACCACATCTCGAAGGCGCTCGCGAGCGGCAACGCGGACGAAAGCGCGCGGGTCTTCTGGAGCGCGTTCTGGCTGAACCTCGGCACCGGCATCGTGGGCGGCTTGCTGATCTATTTCGGCGCGTTCGTCTATACAGCGTATTTCACGAAGGCGTCGGCGGCGATGCAGCACGAGGTGTATCTCGCGCTGCCGTGGCTCGCGCTCGCAATTCCGCTCGCGAACGTGTCGTGGGTGTTCGCCGGCGCGATCAACGGCGCCGAACGGTTCGGCGTGTTCAACACGAACCAGACGATCGGCACGTTCCTGTTCCAGCTGCTGCCGCTCGGCGCCGCGTGGTGGATCGCGCCGAACCTGCAGACGGTGCTGGCGGCCGCGGTCGTCGCGCGGCTCGTCGCGGCGGTGATGCTCGGTCACGCGAGCATCAAGGTGCTCGGGATCCGGCGCATCGACCCGCCGCAATGGGGCACCGCGAAAGGGCTGTTCAACTTCGGCGGCTGGATGCTGATCGCGAGCACGACGAGCATGATCGCCGACACGCTCGATCGCGTGATGCTCGGCGCCGGCATGGGCGCGAAGTTCGTCACCTACTACACGGTGCCGCAGAACCTCGTCACGCGCCTGAACATGCTGCCGAACGCGCTGGTGCGCACGCTGTTTCCGCGCCTGTCGGCGGTCGGCCGCGATCACGCCGACACGCTCGCGCGCCAGTCGCTCGAATTCCTGAACGGCGTGTTCACGCCGGTCGGCATCGTCGCGATCTTCGCGCTCGCACCGTTCCTCACGCTGTGGGTCGGCGCCGATCTCGCCGCGCATTCCGCGCCGGTCGGCCGCGTGCTGGTGATCAGCGTATGGCTCGTCGGCCAGGCGAGCGTCACGCGGATCCTGATCCAGTCGCAGGTCAACCCGGCCCGCGCGGCGTTCGCCGGGCTCGTCGAGATGCCGTTCTTCGTCGGCGGCCTGTGGTTCGGCATTCATCACTTCGGGCTGATCGGCGCGGCGGTGGTCGTTGCTGCCCGCGCGCTGGTCGACTACGGCGTGCTGCTTTACCTGTCGGCAATCCGGATGCGCGCGATCGTGCTCGACATGCTCGCGCATCTCGCCTTCCTGCTCGCGAGCCTGTTTCTCGCGCAAGCGTGGTCGGGGCTCGGCGAGTCGATCGGCCTGTGCGCGGTCGTGCTGCTGCTGAACCTTGCGTGGTCGCTCACGATGACGCCGGGGCTGCGCGCGCTCGTGCGCGACCTGTTCGTCCGTCTCAATGCGAGGAAAACGATATGAATCGCGATCTGGCGGAACACGCCATCCTGAACGTGGCCACGGCGGATGCCGCCGTGGCCGAAGCCGGCGGCGCCACTGCGCTGCGCCGGACCGAAGCGGCCGCGCCGGCGGGTGCACGCGATGCGTCGCGTCCGCTGCGCGTGGCGATCGTCCACGACTGGCTCGTCACGTACGCGGGCGCCGAACGCGTGCTCGAACAGATCGTCGCGTGCTTTCCCGACGCGGACCTGTTCAGCCTCGTCGATTTTCTCGACGATCGCGCGTTCGTGCGCGGCAAGCCGGTGACGACCTCGTTCATCCAGAAACTGCCGTTCGCGCGCACCAAGTACCGCAGCTACCTGCCGCTGATGCCGCTCGCGATCGAGCAGCTTGACGTGTCGGACTACGACCTCGTGATCTCCAGCAGCCATGCGGTCGCGAAGGGCGTGCTGACGGGGCCGGACCAGATGCACATCAGCTACGTGCATTCGCCGATCCGCTATGCGTGGGACCTGCAGCACCAGTATCTGGAACAGTCGAACCTCACGCGCGGGCCGAAATCGCTGCTCGCGCGGATGATCCTGCACTACATCCGCAACTGGGACACGCGCACTGCGAACGCGGTGGACGGGTTCGTCGCGAACTCCGCGTTCATCGCGCGACGCATCCGCAAGGTGTATCACCGCGACGCGGCGGTGATCTTCCCGCCGGTCGACGTCGACGGCTTCTCGCTGAACGAGGTGAAGGACGATTTCTACCTGACCGCGTCGCGGATGGTGCCGTACAAGAAGATCGACCTGATCGTCGAGGCCTTCTCGCGCACGCCGGAGCGCAAGCTCGTCGTGATCGGCGACGGCCCGGAGATGCAGAAGATCCGCGCGAAGGCCGGCCCGAACGTCGAGATCATGGGCTACCAGCCGTTCGCGGTGCTGCACGACCGGATGCGCCGCGCGAAGGCGTTCGTGTTCGCGGCCGAGGAGGATTTCGGGATTTCGGTGGTCGAGGCGCAGGCGTGCGGCACGCCCGTGATCGCGTACGGCAAGGGCGGTGCGCTCGAAACCGTGCTCGAGCCGCGTTCGCACGCGAACCCGACCGGCCTGTTCTTCGACGAACAGACGCCGCACGCGATCGTCGCGGCGGTCGACGATTTCGAGCGCGCGCCGCAGCGTTTCACGCCGCACGCGTGCCGCGCGAATGCGGAGCGCTTCTCCGCCGACACGTTCCGCCGGCGTTTTCTCGATTATGTGGAGGCCGCGCTGCCCGGCGCGACCGCGCAGCGCGGCAGCGCCGCGCCGATGCCGGCCGCGCACGGCCCGGCGACGCTGGTGCTGGACCAGAGCGGCGTGCTCGGCGGCGCGGAGCTGTCGCTGCTGGA